>JAATES010000261.1 GCA_015655615.1 Actinomycetales bacterium | reverse complement strand
GGCCGGTGGGGCGAGCTCCAGCTCAGGCGAGTGGTCGAGGCCGCCGGCATGGTCTCGCACATCGACTTCGACGAGCAGGTCAGCAAGAACACCGACGACGGCACACTGCGACCCGACATGGTGGTGCACCTTCCTGGCGACAAGGACATCGTGGTCGACGCCAAGGTTGCCTTCAACGGCTACCTCGAGGCCATGGACGCTCGCGACGAGGCGGAACGCAATCGCCGGCTAGACGCCCATGCCCGGCACGTCCGCAGCCACATCGACGCCCTCGGGGCGAAGGCATACTGGGAGCAGTTCGAGGCCACCCCCGAGTTCGTGGTCATGTTCCTGCCGGCGGAGACCTTCCTCTATGCCGCGATGGAACGAGACCCTGGAATCCTGGAGCACTCCTTCTCCAAGAACGTGGTGATCGCGACCCCTGCAACGCTGGTCGCGCTGCTGCGCACCGTCGCCTACACCTGGCGCCAGGAGAACCTCACCACCGAGGCCCAGCAGGTCCTGACGGTCGGCCGCGAACTCCACAAGCGGCTGGGCACTCTCGGCGGTCACCTCGCGGTGCTGGCCAAGAGGCTGAACGGGACCGTCGAGGCCTTCAACAAGTTCAACTCGTCCCTCGACTCCCAGGTCGTCACCCAGGCGCGCCGCTTCAGCGCACTGCAGGGCGTGGAACCCACCCTCGATGCCCCGCCACCCTTGGAAGTCCTGGCTGTGCCCGCACAGAAACCGGACATCTACCTCGATGACGAAGCGACCTCCCTCACCGAATCGCTGTGAACCGCCGAACCGCTGAGCCACCGAACCCGTGAATCACCGAATCGCGGTGAGTTGTGCGAAGAGGTCCGGACCATGGGAATCGAGGCGTCTTCCCCCCAGCACGACGCCACCCCAGAGCATCAGCCCACCCCCGATCACGCCCAGCGCGAGGCATGACAGCCCCCAAGCCTCCGATTCCCATCGCACAGCCAGGGCACCGGAGATCAGCACCGGGGCCGCGCACAGGACAAGCAGCAGCCAGCCCACCACCTGGGTGAGCAGGTTGATCGCTGAGGACCCTGAAGGTGCTGAGAACGGATTCTCACCGGCACCGGGAACCGGGTAGATGAAGAGCGCGGAAAGGACGCTGGAGAGTCCCAGCGACACGAGCAGGACACCCACCGTCATACCGATGGTCGCTGCCGCCGCGTCCCACCGCCCGGTCGCCCACAGCGAGCCGATCACGCATATCCCCGTGAGCGGCACGGTCAGGAGCAGGACCGCCAGGGCGCGACCAGCCCGATCCACCCGGCCCGTCACCCCCAGCGCCAGCTGGGTCCAGAACGCGCGGCCGTCGTAGGCCACGTCCACCGAGATCGACCAAGCCAGCAGGAACGCCACAGTCGGACCGAGCGCCAACATTCCCACCCCACGCCCGCCGGTGAACAGGAAGAAGACGAACGGCAGCACTGGCACCACTGCCAGACCCGCCGCGTAGCGAGCATCCCGGAACCAGTAGACCAGCGAACGCGCCGTCATCGCCGACAACGGGCCCTGAGCATAGGAGAAGACACCGAGCCCATCCCCGGACCGCCGTGGACGGCGGTCGCTCGGTGGTGTCTCCATGGTCTCCCGCAGGCCGCGATGCCACCACCACGTCAGAGCCAGCAGGGTCGCCACCGTCACGAGCGCTTGGCCGGACGCGATCCACCACTCCCCGCGCGCCACAGCGACGGTGACTCCCCAGGGCGCACCCACCGGAGTCCATGCGAAGACGTTCGCGATACCCGGTATCTGGTCCGCATCCAGCCGGACGGCACTGGTCGTGGAAGCCGAGAACACCAGGACCACCATGAGGACCACCGGAACCGATAGCCCAGCTAGCAGCAGCCATTTCACATTCCGTGACGCAAGGAGCCTGCCCAGAACCACAGTGCACGCGCGCGAGGCGACCACGCACAAGGCGACGCCCGCGATCGCACCGAGGACGGCCACCGGCACCATTGCCGGACGCGACGTCCACATCCAGGCGTTGCCCACCGCAAGCACCACGGTGACCACCCCGGGCACACCCACCAACGTAGCAACCGCCAGTCCGGGCATGAGTTGTGCGGGCGACATCGCAAACGGCGCGAACCGGCGGGGGTCGAGCGTCATATCGGCCCCCATGGAGATGATCGGGACCACCGCCCAGCCCAGCACCAGCAGCCCGCCCCCCACGACCCAGGCACTCTCGATGAACTCCGCATCCTGGCGAGCAAGCAAGGGCAGCGACGCCAGCTCGGTGAGCATCAGCCCCAGCCCGTACACCCCTGCGAGCACGATCCCGACCACCTGCCAGATGCTGCGGCGGAAGGCGTTGCCGAGCAAGGCGAGCTTGAGCCGGATCAGGACACCAGCCACGTCAGCTCCGTACGGTCGGGCAGGCCGCCGACCAAGTCCACAAAAGTGTCCTCGAGGCTGCGCCCGCCCCGCACCGCCGCAACGGTGCCGGAGGCCAACACCTTGCCTTCGGCAATGATGGCGACGTGGTCGCACATGCGCTGCACCAGGTCCATGACGTGACTCGAGACGACCACCGTGCCGCCACCTGCCGTGAAGTCGGACAGAATGCTGCGGATCACCGTGGCTGACACCGGGTCGACGGCTTCGAAGGGCTCATCCAGCAGCAACAGCCGCGGCGCGTGCACCAACGCGCACGCCAACGAGATCTTCTTGACCATGCCCGCTGAGTAGTCCACGACCAGCGTCCTGGCGTCGTTTGCCAGCCCCAGGATCGTCAGCAGCTCATCACGGCGGGCATCGACCACGCTACGATCCAGGCCTTGGAGCAGCCCGGAATAGGTGATCAGCTGTGCGCCGGTGAGGCGATCGAACAACCGGGCGCCATCGGGCAGGATCCCCAGCAGCCGCTTGATCTTCGCCGGATCGGCCCAGAGGTCGTGGCCATCGACACTGACGGTCCCGAGGTCAGGCCGCAGCAGACCGCTGGCCATGGACAACGTCGTGGTCTTGCCAGCGCCATTGGGCCCGACCAGGCCGAAGAAGGAACCCCTCGGTATGTCCAGGTGGATTCCGGCGACAGCGACCTTCGCACCGAACGTCTTGACGACACCCCGCAACGACAGTGCGGGAATGCTCGGCGACGACGGCGCGGAAGGCTGCATCACAGCATTATCGGACGGGTTCGACCGACAAGGACCGGCGACCCTCACGATGCGGCCGCGACGGCATGGCTCCCGCCTTCTTCAGATCGGCCCGCAGCTCCCGCGGCAGTGAGAACATCAGGTCCTCCGTCGCCGTGCGGACCTCATCGACCTGGCCGTATCCGCGCGCGGCCAGGGCCGCGAGCAGATCGTCCACCAGGACCTCCGGCACCGACGCCCCGGAGGTCACTCCCACCGTCGTCACCGACTCGAACCATTCCTCACGCAACTCGGAGACCCCGTCGACCCGATAGGACGCACCAGCACCGGCTTCCAGGGCCACCTCGACCAAGCGGACCGAGTTGGAGGAGTTCGCCGAGCCCACCACGATGACCAGGTCGCAGTCGGCGGCGAGCTTCTTCACCGCCACCTGCCGGTTCTGCGTGGCGTAGCAGATGTCATCGCTGGGAGGGTCCTGCAAGGTCGGGAACCGCTCACGCAGGCGCCGGACCGTCTCCATCGTCTCATCGACGGACAACGTGGTCTGGGAGATCCACACGACCTTGTCCGGGTCGCGGACGACCACACCGGCAACATCATCGGGCGAGTTGACGATCTGGATGTGCTCAGGCGCCTCGCCTGCAGTGCCTTCGACCTCTTCATGACCGGTGTGTCCGATCAGCAGGATGTCGTAGTCATCCCTGGCGAAGCGGACGGCCTCCTTGTGAACCTTGGTCACCAGCGGGCAGGTCGCGTCGATGGTGTCGAGGCCACGCTCCGCTGCCGCTTGATGTACCGCCGGCGAGACGCCATGAGCCGAGAACACCACTCGCGCACCACGGGGAACCTCATCGGTGTCCTCCACGAAGACCGCGCCGCGGGCGGCCAGACTCTCCACGACGAACTTGTTGTGCACGATCTCCTTGCGCACATAGACCGGGGCGCCGTAGTGATCGAGCGCCTTCTCGACTGCGACCACGGCGCGGTCGACGCCCGCGCAATAGCCACGCGGTGCGGCCAGCAGAACTCGCTTACGGGACGGATCGGTCACCAGCACAGTCTAGGCGGTCTGCCTGGACCGCAGGCGGGAGACAGACCAGGAGCCCTCTGCCCGGCCTGCGTCAGGCAGACTGGGATCGTGACGTCTTCCGATTCGCCAGGCCCCCCGCAGCAGCTGGCGCTGCGCGCCCTCGACACCACGGCGGAGCATCCGTGGCCGGTCAGGCTGCTGTCGAGCAGGATCGAGGAGTACGTCGCACGGATGTCTCCCGTCTGGGTCGAAGGGCAGATCGTCCAGCTCAATCGCCGTCCCGGTTCCGGTATGTCGTTCCTCACGTTGCGCGACACCGATGCCGATGCCTCGCTCCCCGTGGCCGTCTATGCGGCTGCTCTCAGCGCCGGCCCGGAGGTCAACGAGGGTGACCATGTCGTCGTCCATGCCACCCCGACGTTCTGGCGCAAGCGCGGATCCCTGCAATTGCAGGCCGATCAGATCCGCCCACTCGGTGTGGGCGAGCTCCTGGCTCGCATCGAGCACCTCAAGCGGGTCCTCGCCGCAGAAGGATTGTTCGATGCCGATCGCAAACGTCCCCTGCCCTTCCTCCCGGCGACCGTCGGGTTGATCTGCGGGCGGGAGTCCAAGGCCGAGCACGACGTCGTCGTCAACGCTCGCGCGCGGTGGCCTCACCTGCGATTCGAGATCCGCGAGGTCGCGGTCCAGGGCACGCAGGCCGTCGCCCAGGTCAGTGCGGCCATCGCCGAGCTCGACGCGCTGTCCGCGGTGGACGTGATCGTGGTCGCACGCGGCGGGGGTGCGGTCGAAGACCTCCTTCCCTTCAGCAACGAGACCCTGGTGCGGGCAGCCGCCGCGTGCCGGACTCCGCTGGTCAGCGCCATCGGGCACGAGACCGACACCCCCCTGCTCGACCTCGTCGCCGATCTGCGCGCCTCCACGCCCACCGACGCCGCTAAACGCCTCGTGCCGGATATGGCGGAGGAGGCGGCCCGAATCCGCCAGGCCCGCACCCGGCTCACGTCTGCCATCGCGCAACGACTGAACCGCGAGCAGGAACGGCTCGACGCTCTACGGTCGCGACCCGCACTGTTTGCTCCGACCACGATGATCGACTCAGCCGAACGCCAGATCGTCCTGCTGCTGCAAGCCCTGCGCGGCCGTATCGACTCCGGGCTGGGACAGCGAGCCGGACAGCTCGACACACTCTCAGGCCGGGTCGCGGCGCTGTCGCCTGCGGCAACCCTGGCCCGAGGGTACGC
>JAATES010000356.1 GCA_015655615.1 Actinomycetales bacterium | reverse complement strand
GCTGCGAGCCAAGCCTGGAGGAATCAAAGACGATGATCCGCCGCACTCCGCATTGCCTTGCCGCCCTGATCTGCTCGGTCGGCGCCTCAGCCCTGCTCCTGACCGGGTGCGGTTCCGGCGAGGAGGCGGCCACCACCGGTGCCGGACCCCACGGGACCTCGGCTGCCGAGATCACGCTGACGATCTCCACCTTCAACGAGTTCGGCTACGAGGCAGCAGGCCTCTATGCCGAATACTCCCGGCTGCACCCCGGCATCACGATCCGCGAGGTCAAGTCCGCCACCGCCAATGAGGCCCGCGACACCATGAAGACCAAGCTCGCGGCGGGCTCGGGGTTATCGGATATCGAGGCCATTGAGACCGACTGGCTCCCGGAGCTGACACAGAGCCCGCAGTATTTCACCGATCTCACCGCTGACGACGTCGCCGGGCGCTGGCCCGACTATGTCGAGGACCCCGCCACGGCAGACGGCATCCTGATCGGCTACGCCACCGACACCGGGCCAGAGGCGGTCTGCTACCGCCAGGACCTGTTCCAGAAGGCAGGTCTTCCCGACCAGCCCAGCGAGGTCGCGGCATTGCTGGGAGGCGCGGCTGCGACCTGGGACACCTACTTCTCGGTCGGTCGCCGGTTCGTCGCCACGTCAGACTCCGCCTGGTTCGACTCCGCTGGCTCCATCTATCAGACGATGTCGAACCAGCAGCCGAACCTCTATGAGGAACTCGACGGCACTCCCAAGGACCTCGCCACGAACTCGATCGCCAAAGACCTCTACACGCAGGTCACCACCGCGTCGATCGATGAGGGCCTCTCCGCTCATCTGGGGCAATGGAGCGCCGACTGGACCGAGGCCTTCCAGCATGACGGCTTCGCGACCATGATGTGCCCGGCCTGGATGACGACGGTCATCGCCAGTCAGGCCAAGGGCGTCACCGGCTGGAACATCGCCGACGTCCTGCCCGGCGGAGGCGGGAACTGGGGAGGATCGTACTTGACCGTTCCTCAGCAAGGGACCCATCAGGCCGAGGCCCAGGCTCTGGCGGCCTGGCTCACCGCACCGGAGCAAGCCGTCCGGGTCTTCACCAAGGTGGGGAACTTCCCCAGCCAGCTCGCAGCGCAACAGGACCCTGAGGTACTCGGTGCCACCCAGGAGTTCTTCAACGGCGCACCGACTGGAACCATCTTCACGCATCGCGCGGCGGCCACGACGGTGGTGCCGTTCAAGGGCCCGTCGTTCTTCGCCATCCACAACATCGTCGCCGATGCACTCACCCGGGTCGACATCGAACGCTCCACCGATGCCACGACATCCTGGCAGCAGGCCATTGAAAAATTCAACGAACTCGATCTTCAGTAGCCCCTCGCGGCGACGGGCGTTCCGGGGACGCCTCGATCGGAGGATCTCGCCCTACCTCTTTGTCGCCCCGTTCTTCATCGTGTTCGTCGTCACCGGGCTGTTCCCGATCGGCTACACCGCGTATGTCTCACTCCACCACTGGGAGCTGCTGGGCGGCCAGGGGGATTACGTCGGGCTGGGGAACTTCGCTGTCATCCTGCACCAGCGGACGTTCTGGATCGCGCTACGCAACACCCTGTCGATCTTCCTGCTGTCCTCGGTCCCGCAGATCGTGATCGCCCTGTTCCTCGCCTCGATGCTGCATGCCAATCTCAGAGCCCGCACCTTCTGGCGCATGGGAGTGCTGGTGCCTTATGTCCTCGCGCCGGTGGCGGTCAGCCTGATCTTCGGCCGGGTCTTCGCCGATCAGTCAGGGCTGGCCAATGCCCTGCTGCAACGCGTCGGCCTGGGTCCGATCGCCTGGCACGCCGGCCCGCTCGCAGGCCATATCGCCATCGCCTCGATGGTGGCCTTCCGCTGGATCGGGTACAACACGCTCATCCTGCTAGCCGCGATGCAGGCGGTGCCCCGCGACCTCTATGAGGCGGCGGTGATCGATGGAGCCAACCGCTGGCGCCAGTTCTGGTCGGTGAGCCTTCCGATGCTGCGGCCCACGCTGGTCTTCGTCATCCTCACGTCGACGATAGGCGGCCTGCAGATCTTCGACGAGCCCCGGCTCTTCGGCGACAACCAGGCCGGTGCCCGCGGCGGCGGTAGCAATCAGTTCATGACACTGACCATGTACCTGCAGTACCTAGGCTGGGGCGATCTGCGCAATGGGTTCGGCCGGGCCAGTGCCGTCGCCTGGCTGCTCTTCATGCTCATCGTGCTGATCGCCGCCGTCAACCTCCTGCTGATCCGCCGCATGGGCGGCGGGTCCGCCGCCTCCCACCGCCTCTCCCGTACTGCGCGGACAGCCACCCGGCAGGACGGCCGATGACGTCTCTGCCGATGATCGCCCAGACCGCAGGCAAGGGGGCAGCCCGCGCCGAGGCCCGCCGCCGGGCGCGTCTCGGATCGGGGCGTCGCCCGACCTGGCGGACCTACACCGTGCTCACGCTCACCCTGGTGGCGTCTGTTCTTCCGCTGTACTACACGTTCCTGATCGCCTCGACGGACATGCCCCACCTCAACCGGGACTCGGTCCCCTCCTTGATCCCCCAGGGCGAGTTCCTCACGAACCTCCGCCGAGTCCTGGACTCCGAGCAGGTGGACTTCTCCCTGGCGTTGCGCAACTCCCTCGTCATCGCGGTGATCACCTCCGTCTCGGTGGTCTTCTTCGCGACGCTCGCCGGATACTCCTTCTCCCAGTTCAGCTTCCGTGGCCGCAGGACCCTGCTGGGGTTCATCGTGGCGACGATGGCCGTCCCCACTCAGCTAGGAGTGGTGCCGCTCTTCATGCTGGCGACCGAGCTCGGCTGGCAGAACAAGATCGTGTCCGTCATCGTTCCAGGATTGGTCACGGCCTTCGGAGTCTTCTGGATGACGCAGTATCTCGACTCGGCGCTGCCCCGGGAGCTGGTGGAGGCCGCCCGGGTCGACGGCTGTTCGATGCTCCGCACCTTCTGGTCCGTCGCATGGCCCGCAGCGCGGCCTGCTGCCGCCATGCTGGCGTTGTTCACGTTCATCGGCTCATGGACCAACTTCTTCTGGCCGTTCATCGTCCTCGGCTCAGGCAACCCGACGCTCCCGGTCGCGGTGGCCTTGGTGAAGACCAGCCTGACCACCGACTATCCGCTCCTGCTGGCGGGCGTCGCCCTGACCACGGCCCCCTTGCTGCTGCTGTTCGTGGTCACCGGGCGCCAGCTGGTCACGGGCATCATGCAGGGAGCCCTCAAAGGATGAGCACACGACGGTTTCCGCGCCGTGGCTCACGCTCTGCCACTGGGACCCGGATCCACGTGACGGAGAACGGCCCGTCCCTCGAGGACGTCCTGGATCCGGCCGGACGAGTCGACGATGCCGACGGGCGTGACTTTCTCGACGCGCACCTGGCGGCGATTCACGATGCAATAGAACAGAGTGCACCCGTGGACGGCTATTTTACATGGTCATTATTGGACGACTTCGAATTGGCCTGGGGATATAGCCAGCGTTTTGACATTGTATATGTCGATTTCGAGACACAACGTCGATATGTGAAGCTGAGCGGTCACTGGCACTCCGATATCATCGCCACCAACCGTTTCGAATTTCGACAGCCCTTACACTAGGTGGACCGATGCAAGGAGTTCCTCATGGACCGCAGAGCCCCCACCCTGGAAGAGGTCGCCATCGCGGCGGGAGTCTCCCGTTCCACGGCCTCGCGCGTGATCAACGGTGCGATGCG
>JAATES010000191.1 GCA_015655615.1 Actinomycetales bacterium | reverse complement strand
GCCCGGACTGTGTCACCGGCGACGGAACTTCTCGAGAAGCTCGGGGTCGACATCGACCCCGAGCTTCTTGTGCTGTCGCTGACCCACCGCTCGTTTGCGCACGAGGCAGGGGGCCTCCCCACCAACGAGCGGCTGGAGTTCCTGGGGGACACGGTGCTGGGGCTGTCGGTGACCGAGGCGCTCTATCGGCGTCATCCCGATCTTCCCGAGGGCGATCTGGCGCGCATGCGGGCCGCCGTGGTGTCCCAGCGGGCCCTGGCCGTCGTGGCGCGTGACCTCGATCTGGGTGCCTACATCCTGCTGGGCAAGGGGGAGTCGGGCAGCGGTGGCGCCGAGAAGGACTCGATCCTCTCCGACACGGTGGAGGCGCTGCTGGGCGCGGTGTACCTGTGTCACGGGCTGGAGATGTCACGGGCACTCGTCCACCGGCTGATCGACTCACAGCTGGAGGCGGCGGCCGGATTGGGCGCCGGACTCGACTGGAAGACCTCGTTGCAGGAGGCGACTGCCGCCGCCGGCCTTCCGGCACCCGAGTATGTGGTCACCGCAGAGGGCCCCGATCATGCGCGCGAGTTCACCGCGACGATCCTGATCGACGGCGATCCGCTCGGCTCCGGCGTGGGAACCGCCAAGAAGCACGCCGAGCAGCAGGCGGCTGAGGCGGCCTACCGCGAGCTGGAACGCCGGTCCGACGGTTCGGACCCCGACACGACGGCGACACTTGCCTGAGCTCCCCGAGGTCGAGACGGTCCGTGAGGGACTGGAACGGCTGGTCTTGGGCCGTGCGGTCCTGGACGTATCCGTTCGCAGGGAATACTCCATCCGGCGGCAGCCAGGTGGTGCTGACGCCTTGGAGTCGGCCTTGCTCGGTCGGACGCTGAGCGCAGCCGCCCGGCGCGGGAAGTTCCTCTGGTTGCCGATTGCCGACGAGGCCGGCCAGGACACGCCGGACTCGGCGTTGCTGATCCACCTGGGTATGAGCGGGCAACTGCGCGTGACTGAGATCGACGAGGTGGCCCGCGAGCCCGGTGACCACGTTCGGGTCAGGCTCACCCTGGGGGTCGCCGCGGTTGTCGGCGAGCGCCCGGAGGACCTCGACCCGGCCCTCATCCTCGACTTCGTCGACCAGCGGACCTTCGGCCACCTGTCCGTGGCGAGGCTCATCCCGACGGCTGACGGCCTCGCCGGTGGCCGGGGCACTACCGACCCCCTGATTCCGGAGCCCGTCGCGCATATCGCACGTGACCTGCTGGACCCCGACCTTGACCTGCCCGCGTTGATTCAGCGCATCCAGCGCCGCCGCACCGGTGTCAAGCGCGCCCTGCTCGACCAGCGGCTCGTCTCCGGCATCGGGAACATCTACGCGGATGAGGCACTGTGGCGAGCGGAACTCCACTACGCGGCTGCCACCGACCGGCTCACTACCGCACGTCTCGAAGGCCTCCTGACGGCGGCGCAGGACGTCATGACGGAGGCACTGCATGCGGGCGGGACCAGTTTCGACGCGCTCTACGTCAACGTCAATGGAAGCTCGGGGTACTTCTCGCGATCCCTCGCGGTCTATGGGCAGCACGGACTGCCGTGCCCGCGATGCGGGACGCCGATCGTGCGTGAGCCGTTCGCCAATCGTTCGTCGCATTTCTGTCCGGTCTGCCAGCGAATAAGGTGAGAATCGTCGGCGCACCGTGCCCGGTGACCGAGTCGGTGGGGGATACCACGATGTGCCCGGGGAATCGCTAGGATACGAGGCGTGAACACCCCCAGGGACACCAAGGAAGCCGACCGCGATCTGACGGTCATGATCATCGACGACCACGAGGTCGTCCGTCGCGGCATCGCCGAGGTGATCGACCGGTCAGAGGGCATGGGCATCGTCGCCGAGGCCGGCAGCGTGGCGGAAGGCCTGCGCCGCGCCGAACTGGTCCATCCCGACATCATGCTCGTCGACCTCCAGCTGCCCGACGGCACGGGGATCGACCTCATCAAGGCGGTTCACGCCCACGATCCCGAGGTCCGGGCCATCGTCCTGACCTCGTTCGACGACGACGTGGCACTGGCTGCCGCCCTCGACGCGGGAGCCGTGGCGTACGTGCTCAAGAGCGTGCGCGGCGCGGAGATCGCGGACGTCGTCCGGGCGGTGGGAGCGGGACGGGTCCTGCTGGATGAGAAGACCGTGACCCGGCGGCGCAAGGACCATGACGACCCCACGGAGGATCTCACGCCGTCGGAGCTGAAGGTGGTTGACCTCATCGGAGAGGGCCTGTCCAATCGGGAGATCGCGGAGCGGCTGAGCATCGCCGAGAAGACCGTCAAGAACCACATCACCTCGCTGCTGGCGAAGATGGGCCTGCAGCGCAGGACTCAGGTCGCCGCATGGGCGGCCGCACGTCATAACCGGGCCTGGGCGTCCAAGGACGCTCCCCACTAGCGGGAGGGGGCAGGATCACCGGCCCGACGTCGGTCTTCCACCGTCCAGGCGGCGTTGACCAGGCACAATGCGCTGACCTGGTGTCCGATGTGCCTGCGGTCGAATGGGGCGTCCCATCGCAGCCCGTACCGTCCGTGGCCGTCGCCCGCATTTGCTAGCAGGCTCGTCGCCTGCCGCACGATGTAGTCGTCATAGGGGTGGTCCGCGAGCAGGGTGGTGAGCGCTCCGAGTCCGCGCAGGGTCGGCCCCTTGAAGACCGGCCCGTCGTCGCCAGAATCGCCTGATGACTCGCGGCGATCCCGCAGAATTCCGGCGGGCGAGGTGAGTTCCGGCCGGGTGGTGAGCGCGTCTCCTATGCCACGTGCCGCAGTGAGCAAAGAGCCGTCACCACTGGCCAGGTGCAGTTCGGCGAGTGCGGAGCACAGCACTCCCTGGTTGTAGCTGTAGAGGCTCTGATCGAAGGAGCCGTCGGAGTTGATGCCGTCCTGGACCAGTCCGTGCGGATTGATCAGTCCGGAGGACCTCAGCCACCGCCATCCCGCCAGTGCGCGGTCGAGTCGCACCCGGTCGGTCGGCTCGATGACGGACAGCGCCGCCTGGACCTGGATGAACAGGCTGTTCGCAATGGAGGCCTTGTAGGCGAGGCTCCTGAGGCGTCGCCGGTGGGGGTCGTACGTCCGCCAGTAGACGCCGCCACCGTGGCGTTCGTCCCAGTAGGCGGCCATGTGATCGGCCGCGATCCGCGCAGATTCGAGGTAGGCAGGACGACCGGTCATCCGGTAGGCGTCGATCCACGCCATCGCCCACCAGCCGGTGTCGTCCACATAGCTGTTGCGGAACTGGCCCTGGTGCCGGCGCCGGTTGCGGTGGTGGATTCTGGCGACGAGGGCCAGCGAGCGCGGGTCGTCGGTGGCGTGCACGCTGTCGATCAGGGCGGAGGTGGCGACGGCCGAGTGCCACCAGTACTTGCCCCGCCCGAACAGTCCGGTCCAGGGACAGTAGTAGCTGCGCAGTCCCGCTGCGGTGTCCCGGACGCTCTGCGTGGTGACGTTCACGTTCCCGGGGTTTCTCCCAGGGTGACCTGCACCGAGGCCCGAACGGAATCACGCACGTCGCAGGCGGTCGCACTCCTGGCGGCGGAGGATCCAGTGCCCGCGCTGCCCAGGCGATGCCCGATCACTCGTCCGGCCACCACGGTCCTGGGCCGGGACGACCATCGCAGATCCCGGAGGGCGGGAGAGGACGGCCTATCCGTGGATTCCAGCACGAGGGCCCCTTTCATCGTGGCGAGGGCTCCATCGTAGAGCGGCCTCGGAGTGCTACGGCCTGTGACCTCGCCCGGCGCCGGACGGGCAGGGAGCCGCACTCCTAGGACAGCGGATCGGGTCAGCGGATGGTCAGCTTCTTGGTGACACTGGTCGTAGCAAGGGTCGAGCTTCCGCGGTAGGCCACGGTGACCCGGTAGGTCCCGCGCTTGGCCCTAGGCAGCTTGACGGTGGCGCGACCCGAGGCACTCAGCTTGACCGTCCGCGACGAGGTCTTCTTGGCCGAGACCCTTGTCTTCTTCTTGGCTGTGGTGGTGACCTTGCGCAGGGTGACGACCACCTTGCCGGTCGCCTTGGTTCCGGTCTGGCTGGTGACTGTGACGCGGTACGTCGGCTTGGTCTTCTTCTTGATGCGCTTCTTGCCGGTGGCCTTGACGGTTGCCTGGGCTTTGATGACGGCCACCGAGGCAGTCGCGCTGGACGCCTTCGCCGAACCATCGCCGCTGTAGGTGACGGTGAGACGGTGGGTGCCGACGGCGAGCGTCTTCGACAGTGCGAACGTCGCCTTGCCACCGGCCAGCCGGCCGGTCGCCACGACTCTCGATCCCTCCCGCACCGTGACGGTGCCGGTGGGGATGTCGGTAAGCGTGGTGGAGGCGTTGCGGACAGAGACGGAGACCTGGGCGGCCCGGCCGTACGACGTCCGTGCCGGGCTCACCGTCGTGGTGGTGACGGTGGGGTAGGGGTATTCCCCCTCGCCGGGAAGGGTGACTGAGGCGACGCCGGACGTGCGGCCAGCACGATCGGTGGCACGGTATCCGATGGTGCTGCGGGCGGAGCCGACCGTGATCGGCCCGGCGTAGGCGATCCAGGCCCCGCCGTCGATCTGCACCTCGACCGTGGCCACCCCCGAGGTCGCGTCCGTTCCGGTCAGGGTGACCGTGCGGCTCGCGGTGTTGACGGCGGCATGCACGACGGGATCGTCGAGATCGATCTTGACATCCAGGTAGGAGAGCACGGAGTGGTGCTCTGCGTCGTAGGTGGTGCGGGCATTCACCGTACCGCTGGCGGAGATGGCCAGTGGCACCGTGTAATCCGTCCATGGGCCGCCATCGATGGAGTATTCGATCTTCGCCCCTGAGGGCAGGGAGGCAGCCGCGGTCATCGTCACGGTGACCGGGCTGGTGAACCATCCTGCTGTGCCGGTCGGAGAGCTCGCCGTGGCGATGGTCACGGCCGGCAGCGGGGTCTCTCCATTGTCGGCAGGTCTGACGTAGGTGGCGTTCAGCAGCATGACGGCGGCGATCTGGTTCCCGATGTGCCGCTTGGCTGCGCCGCTGTCATACCAGCGCAGGCCGTACTGATCGGTACCAGGTGCAACGGCGAGATCCCGGGAGTTGGCCAGGGCCGCAGTGACCTGGTTGCCCAAATACGTG
>JAATES010000339.1 GCA_015655615.1 Actinomycetales bacterium | reverse complement strand
GGCAACCTCGAGGATGCCGGCCGCCGCCTCATCCACAGCCATGCCCAGCGGCTCGGCGATGTGCGTCGCGATCGCGAGGCGTGCCGCCTCGACGTCCAGCTTCATCTCTCCACCCAGGAACCGTGCAGGGTCGATCCTTCCGAGCACCACCTGGGCGTCGGTTGTCGTCGGCCGGGTACCGCCCCGGCCGTAACAGGCTGGGCCCGGTGTCGCCCCAGCGCTCTCGGGCCCCACGTGGAGCATGCCCGTCTCGTCGACGCTGGCCAGCGACCCGCCGCCGGAGCCGATCGTGTGGATCGAGAACTGCGGCACGAGCAGCGGGCGACCCTCGAAGAGGGTCTCCCGCTCGACGGTCGCCCGCCCGTGATGGATCAAGGCGATGTCGGTCGAGGTGCCACCCATGTCGAAGGTGACCAGGTCGGCGTATGCCGGGTCCTGTGCGACGTCGGTCGCTGCGAGCACCCCGGCGGCGGGGCCCGAGAGCACCATCCGATGCGCGTTGGTGGCTGCCTCCTTGGCGGTCATCGTGCCGCCATTGGACTGCATGACGAACAGGCTGGCGGTCACCCCGACCCGCTCGATCCCGTCGACGATGCCCTGCATGTAGCGGCCGACGAGCGGCTGCAGGGCGGCAGACACCGCGGTCGTGCTGGCTCGGGGGTACTCCTTGATCTCGGGCGCCACCGAGCTGGAGACCGCCACCGCCAGACCGGGCAGCTGTGCGTGGAGTGCAGCCTCCAGACGACGTTCGTGCTCCGGGTTGCGGAAGCTGAACAGCAGGCAGACGGCCACGGCGTCGACCTGCGCGGCCGCGACCTGGTCGACGATCCGCGCGACTGCGTCCTGCGTGAGCGGCTCGACGACCGCGCCCAGGCGGTCGACCCGCTCAGGCACCTCGAAGACGAGGTCACGCGGGACATAAGGTGCTGGCTTGGCAGATCGGAGGTCGAACGTACTCGACCTCAGCTGCGTGCCGATCTCGAGCACGTCACGGAACCCCTGGGTCACGACGAGCGCTGTCCGGGGCAGCTTGCCCTCCAGCAGGGCGTTCGTGGCAACGGTGGAGCCATGCGCGAACACCGACAGCTCGGCAGGGTCCACTCCGCGCGTTCGCGCGATCTGGGCGATCCCGTCGAGGATGCCGACCGACGAGTCCGACGGCGTGCTGGGCACCTTCTCCACAAGCACCTCGCCGTCCGCGCCGACCACGACCACGTCGGTGAACGTCCCGCCCACGTCGATCCCCAGACGGGCGCTCACGGTGCCGCTCACTTGCCCTCCGGGTCTACGTATAGGTACTGAGCGACGTCGGGGTCGTCGATGTTGTCCTGGGTCACGACAATCGATTCGAGCAGGACATCGCTGGAGGGCTCGGTGCCGTCCTGGAGATAGGCGGCCATCTCGTCCACCGACTGCGCGCCCATGTCGAGCGCCTTCTGGACGACGAGGGCCGCGACCTTGCCCTGCCTGAGGAGAGCCACCTCGTCCGGTGACGCGTCGAGGCCGATGATCGCGGCCTTGCTCCCCGCCTCCTGAACGGCCTGCGCCGCACCCAGGGTGGCATTGGTCCAGGACGCGAAGATCACGCCGACGTCCGGGGTGCGCGACAGCAGGGCGCTCACCTTCTGAGCGTTCTGGTTGAGGTCGACCTCGGCATACTGAGGATCGACCACGGTGAGGCCCGGGTATGTCTTGATGGCCGCGTCCCAGCCGTCCTTACGCAGATCGACGCTTTGGATCCCGGGCGTGTAGCCGATGTAGCCGACCTTGCCGGTGCCCCCGAGGTAGGTGTTGGCCCACTCCGCGGCGAGCTTGCCGGAGCCCTCGCCGTCCGACTTCACCGTGCCCAGCCGGGCAGAGGTGTCGTTGGCGTCGGAGTCCACGGTGATGATCGGAATACCGGAGTCCATGACGGACTTCATCGAGGCGACCATGGCCGTCCCGTCCTGGACCGACATGATGATGCCGTCGGGCTTCTTGGCGGCCACCGACTGCAGGGTCGTCGTCTGGGACGCCGCGGTCGTCTCCTGCGCTGCCTGCCAGGTGAGATCGATCCCGAGCTTCTCGGCCTCGTCCTCCGCGCCCTTGACCAGCGTCAGGTAGAAGGGGTCGAAGGCGTCGTTGACGATCAGCGAGATCTCCAGGGGGTCGCCCGAGGCGGAGCCGGACGCCGTCCCGCCCGCCGCGGCCGACGTGGAACCGCTCGATGACGATCCGTCGGACGAGCTGCTGCACCCTGCGAGCAGCACGACGGCGGCGGTGGCAGCGATCATGGGTCGCACATACCTGTTCATTGGTCAGTCCTCTCATGTTTGAAGCACGTTCTGACTCGTGCGCTGAGATGCGCACGGTTGTGGTGAGCGGTGTGATCGGGGCCGAGGCCCCGGGTCACGAGCCCGCGAGGCGACGCCGACGGGCCTGGTCCAGCGAGACAGCGAGCACGAGGACGGATCCGACCGCCACGTTCTGCCAGAACGGCTGGAAGCCCACGACGACGAAGCCGCTGGTGAGCGTAGCGGGGACCAGCGACCCGATGACGGTGCCGCCGATCGATCCGCGTCCGCCCCAGAAGCTGGTGCCGCCGATGGCGGCGGCGGTGATGGCGTTGAGAGCGGTCGACGTGTAGCCGCTCACCGTCGCGGTCGTGAAGCGCGAGACATCGACGAAGGCCGCGACCCCGGCGAGCGCGCCCATGAGGGCGTACACGCTCACGATGTAGCCGCCGACGTTGATGCCCGACCGCCGGGCGGCCTCGGGGTTGGCTCCGATGGCGTACAGGCGCATGCCGTAGCGGGTCTTGGCGAGGACCACCCACAGCACTGCGACGATGACGACGGTCACGATGACCGGATAGGGCACCTGGCCGCCTAGCTTGCCAATGCCGAAGACCTCCTGGAGGCGGATGGGTACGCCGCTGACGTTGATCCCGCCCGTCCAGACCTGTGCGAGGCCAAGGATGACCGTACTGGTCCCGAGGGTGCCGATGAAGGCGGGGATACCGGTTCGCACGATGAGGAGGCCGTTGACGACGCCCCAGAGCATACCGGCGGCGACGGCTGCGGCTGCGGCCACCAGGACGACCGCCAGCAGGCCGGCATCGTCGTACCCCGCCACGATCTTCGCCGCAGTGACCGCGGCGAAGACGAGCATCGCACCCACTGAGAGATCGATCCCGGCGACGATGAGGACGTACGTCATCCCCGCGCCGAGCAGCAGTACCTGGGAGGCAGACAGGGCCATCGCCTCGATGTTGGAGCGGGCAAGGAAAGTGCCCGCCGGAGCCGTCACCGCGAAGGTCACGAAGATGACGAGGAAGAGGACGAGGATCCCGAGGCTCGATGCCCGGCGCCCCGTGGCCACGGCCACCAGGGCGCGCAGCCGGGAGCCACGAAGATCCCCGTCGTCGGCCGACGCGACATCCACCGCCGCTGCGGTCTCGGCCGGCACTGGTGTGCCGGCAGTGTCGTGAGCGCTCACCGTGTACTCCCTTGCCCCAAAGCCGGCGCCGCCACGACGCCGCTGCCCGTCATCGCCCCGATGACATCGTCGGTCGTCAGATCGGCGACGTCGGCTGTCAAGACGTCCTCGCCGAGTCGAAGCACGGTCACCCGGTCGGCCACCGCGAAGACGTCCGGCATGTTGTGGGAGACGAGCAGCACGGCGAGCCCCCGCTCGTCCCGGAGCCTTCGCAGGAGGTTGAGGACCTGCTCGGTCTGGGCGACACCGAGAGCTGCAGTCGGCTCGTCGAGCATGATGAGCGACGTCCCCCATAACGAGGCACGGGCCACCGCGACGGCCTGCCGCTGGCCTCCTGAGAGCGACTCGACCTCCACGTTCGCGCTCGGGGTCCGGGCCCCCAAGGTCGCCAGTGCCGCCGACGCCTCGCGGGACATCGCCTTGCGATCGACGAAGCCGAGACCGCCCCATACGCCCGGGCGCATGATTTCCCGCCCGAGGAAGAGGTTCTCCCCCGGGGTCAGGCTCGGGGCAAGGGCGAGGTCTTGGTACACCGTGGCGATCCCGGCCTGCTGAGCGTCGGCCGGGCGGGTGAACGACACCGGCTTGCCGACGATCTCGATCGTCCCGCTGGTAGGCGTGATTGCCCCAGCGATGATCTTCATCAAAGTGGACTTGCCGGCGCCGTTGTCTCCTAGGAGCGCGTGCACCTCGTGAGGGCGAACCTCGAGGTTCACGCCGCGCAGCGCCTGGACGTGTCGGTAGTTCTTGGTCACATCGGTGACCTTGAGCACCGGGGGTGGATTCAGCACGACACTCCTCCTTCGTCTCGTGCCGTCGAGACCGACGCCCCTCGCCTCGGACCGGCACCTGAATATTGATAACGTTCTCTCTTTCGAGTTTCACGAGGACATCGCACCCGTTACGGGTTCGTAAATTCCTCGCAAGAGCGAAGGCCCTCATGATGCGATGTCCGGCCTTACCCCTTCCGACAACGTCCCCCGAATCTAGTCATCACAACGATCTTTACTCATCGGAGAGCTCGTCGTGCCGCTCGCTGCCCTCGCACCGCGGCTTTCGCCACGGTTCTCACTGGCCGACCAGCCCGTGCGGCGCCGCTTCTACCGGCTCGTGAGTGCGAGTGATATCGTTACCAAAAATGATGTCTGCATCAACGCTGGGAGTAGCCTCGGCGCGCTGCATGCCTATTGAGAGGAGTGCTTCGGATGCCCATCCCGACTCTGGTCTCGGTCGGTGACAACTGCCTCGACGTGTACGTCGACGAGGGCGGCTTCACCGTCGGCGGCAACGCGCTCAACGTCGCACAGCACTGGGTTCGCGCCGGCGGCGACGGCCACTACGTGGGGGCCGTCGGGGACGATGCGGAGGGTCTGGCGGTCGTCGCCGGGCTTGGAGGCCTCGCGACCGCGAGGGCCACCGTGCACACCCTGTCCGGCCGGACAGGAGTGACGCTATTGTCCGACGTGGACGGCGACCGCCACCTCCTCCACGAGGACTTCGGAGTCGGCCTGGAGTTCGACCTCAGCGGCACCGAGCTGGCTCGGGCGCGGGCGTCCGACATCGTCCATGTGGTCGGCCTGCACCCCCGCCTCGACCTGACGCGACGGCTCGTCGACGCCGGCGCGACCGTCAGCGTCGACCTGTCGACGTCACACGACCTGTCGGCCGTCCTCGGCGTCGCGATCGCCTTCGCCTCCTTGGACTCACCCGAGCCCGACGCAGCCGAGGACTACGCTGGCCGGCTACTCGACGCCGGCGCGAAGGAAGCGGTCGTCACCCGCGGTGCGCACGGTGCCGTCGCCATGGGCCCCGCCCGCACCGCGGTCCATGTCCCTGCCCTCCCCACTCGCCTGGTCGACACCTGCGGCGCCGGCGACGCCTTCATCGCGGCCTACACCCTGGCCCGCGCGAGCGGCGAGGACCTCAGAGCCGCGTGCCTCGCTGGGGCCAGCCTGGCCAGCAGTACCTGCGAGCACCGGGGAGGTTGGCCTCAGCCGTTCCGCCCCGTCACCCGAACACTGGTCGAGCGTGCCGCCGCCGCCGGCATCCGACTGGCCACCCCCTCACACCACGACTGAAGACCGCCGAGAAACCCCATCGATCAAACAACCCGGAGTGCACGATGCCCACCACCTATACCCTCCGCTCACCCGTACCCACCCCGGCCAGGCACCGCGCGCACTGGCTGGAGGACGCCGACTTCGACGCGCTGACGCCCACAACGCTGGACGAGGACACGACCGCTGACGTCGCGATCCTCGGCGGCGGCATGACGGGCCTGTGGACCGCCTACCGCATCACCGAGGCCGATCCCCGGGCTTCCGTCGTCATCCTCGAAGCGGAGCTGTGCGGGTCTGCGGCCTCCGGCCGCAACGGCGGGCAGATCCACTCGTGGTACGAGAGCCTGGAACAGCTCACGACAGTGACTGGGTCGCCCGAGTGGGCCCTACGGTTCGCCCAGCAATCAGCGGATGCGATCACGGAGATCGCAGACATGCAGGACTCCGGCGTCCTCGACGCCGGCTTGCGCCTCGACGGATGGATCTGGACCGCGTCGGCCTCAGCACAGGAAGAGGCGTTCGACCCGGTGCTGCGCTCCTGCGAGGCCGCCGGGGTCTCTCCGTACCGCCGCGTAGACGCCGACGAGATCGCGGAGCGTACCGGCTCGCGGGTACCGTACATGGGGATCGTCGAGGAACGCGCTGGAACGCTGCAGCCGGCTCGGCTGTGCCGAGAGCTGCGCCGGATCCTGATTAACAGAGGGGTCCGCATCTACGAGCAGAGCCCCGTGACCACCCTGACGACCGGCGACGTCGTGACACTGACCACCCCTCGCGCGCGGGTGACGGCGGCCCGCCTGCTGCTCGCGACCAACGCCTGGGCAGCCGCGCTCCCCCAGATCGCGCGGTACCTCTACAACGTCGAGAGCCAGGTCCTTGTCACCGAGCCCGTGCCCGAGAGGCTGGATGCCCTCGGATGGACATCGGGCGCCGCGATCTGCGACTCCCAGCGCCAGGTGTTGTACTACCAGCGGACCAGCGACGGACGCGTGCAGTTCGGCCGGGGCAGTGGCGTCGTGGTCTACGCCGATCGGATAGGAGCCAGACAGAACTACGACGCGGGGCAGACCCCACGGCTGCTGGCCGAGTTCCACCGGATCTACCCGACCCTCGCCGACGTCCCGGTCGCCCGGGCATGGACCGGCGTCGTCGACTGCAATGCCTCCCACCTCCCGTTGTGCGGCAGGCTCCGAGGTGCATCCAACGTGGTTTACGCGGTCGGATGGAACGGCTCGGGCCTGGCACAGATCCCAGCCGTCTCGCACCTGCTCGCCAGTGAGTTGCTCGATCCTCATGACCAATGGTGGAAGAATCCCCTTATGGAATCCCCGCGCCGACGCGCCGTGCCACCGGAGCCACTACGCTACGTCGGCGCCCAGCTGGTGCGCAGCGCAGTATGCCACGTCACCGACAGGGAGATCAGAGGGGAACGCCCCGGTATCGTGAGCCGCTCGCTCTCACGCCTCGTCCCCACGCTCGACTGAGCGCGGCACCGATGACCACCATCACCATCCGCGAGGTCGCGCTGCTGGCCGGCGTATCCCAGTCGACGGCGGCACGGGCGCTCAATGGCTACGGCTCCGTGAGTGCGAAGACGTCCCTCAAGGTCTCTCAGGCCGCGCAGCAGCTGGGATACCGCACGAACTCGATCGCCCAGGCACTGCGACGCGGCCAGGCACAATTCCTCGGCTTCGTCCCATCCGACCTCCAGAACCCGTTCTTCTCGACGGTCGGCCGCAACGTTGCCGACCGGGTGGAGTCCGAGGGCTACACGCTCCTCATCGCCAGCTCGGACGAGGAGATCGACCGGGAACGGCGCATTATCGAGAACCTGCGCTCCAGCCTGGTCTCCGGGATCATCGTCGCCCCGGCGCCCGGCGCGGACCGGTCCCACCTGCTGAAGCTGGGAGAATCCGGCATCCCTCTGACGCTCATCGACCGGATGGTCCCCGGCCTGGCTGCCGACGTCGTCAAGACGGAGAACGTCGGCGGTGCCGTAGCCGCGATCGAGCACCTGCTGAGTCTCGGACACCGGCGCATCGCACTGCTCAACGACGATCTGCGGATCTACTCGGCCACGGAGCGGCTCGAGGGCTTCCGGACCGCGATGGCTCGCCACGGCGTCATGGTGGACGACACCCTGATCGTCTCCGTGCGCTCGTCATACCGCGAGAACGGTTACCAGGCGGCGTACGACCTGCTGGCACGCCCCGACCGACCCACCGCGGCTTTCGCCGGCGACAACATCCTCACGTTGAGCGCGGTGCGGGCGGCGCACGATCTCGGCCTGCGCATCCCCGACGATCTCTCGATCGTCGGCTTCGATGACTTCGACCTCGCCACGGCTCTGCAGCCCGCTCTCACCGTCATCGCGCAACCCATCGCCGAACTGGGAAAGTCCGCTGCGGAGCTCATGCTCAAGCGCCTCGACGGATGGGCCGAACCCCCCGTCGAGGTGAGCCTTCCTACCTCCCTGATCATCCGGGGGTCGACCGCCTCGCCACCGCGCGCGGACACCCTGCAGGGTCTGTCGTCCTTGCCCTAACGCCATCCTCGATGGCTCATCCGGAAGCGGCATCGGCGCCAGGAAGCGGTGTCAGTGTCGATGAACATCGTCAGGACAGTGTCGTGCAGGAGCGCATCATGCAGAGAAAATATAGGGCTTTCTTGGTCGCGAAGGTGGCATCGCGTCCTGCTGAGGGTCGGGCCACGACGCCGCCTTCTACTCAGACACCTGGAGCGACGATCGAGGCCGCCGATGCCACCGTCGGCAACCCAAAGGGCTCGGTCTCATTCGTCGCGAAAGTGACGGTCACCGGGTCGACCAGACCTGCGGATTTGAGCGTCGCCGTTTCTTCGGTTGCAGGTGATCAGGGAACCGTCGCCATAGGTGTTCTGACGTCGATCGATGCGTTGTCCAACGGCACACGAACTTTCACCGTGACCACGGACTCTCGTGCCGATGCGAACTCCGGTGGGAACTGCTATAGGTCCTGTTGACCGAGTTGTCTAGGCCGCGATCGCAAGGCGCAGTTGCTCCTGGACGGCCACCTCCGACGGTTCAGGGCTCGCCTTGCCCCGGTATGGCGAGTGATGTCTTCAGCGGGGATCGCGGACCCGGTGAGGATGAACCGCCCGGTTTCGGCGCGGAGTCGCCCGCACGGCGGACGAGATTCATAGTTCGGGGGCTACCTGCTGCCACTCATCGGAAAATCGGGCGAGTCGCCTACCAGGGGTGACTGCGGCGCAACCTCAAGTAGCATCTGACTTTCGGTATCGTCGACGGACACGTAGGAGCTTGCAGTGTGGAGCACCGTCATCGTCTAACCACTCGCATGGACGCCCGCAAACACCACGGCTCCGAAAATCGCGAGCGTGCGCTCTAGAACCGCGCCGATGGCACTAAGCCGAGACTCGCGTCCGAGTTCTTTCACGGTGTCCAGGGAGCGAAGCTACCTCAATGCCGACAATTGCAGGACTCCTATCTGGACGATTGCAGCATCACAAGGGAGCCTCCACTGGTTGATGCTGTACTCGCATTCCGCCACGCGGAACTCAGCCGTACCACCTTGCTTCCGTGCGCTCGGATCGATCCTCGCTGGACCACCCCACACTCGCCAACCGACGCACACACCCCGCCCAGACCCCCGTCCGCACCGTCACGCGTTCACGTCGACGACAGTGCGGCCCCGCAACCGACCAGCAAGCAGGTCGGCAGCCACCCGCGGGACGTCGGAGAGTCCGACGACCTGCGTTGTGCGCGCGAGCTTGCCGAGGTCCAGGTCACGAGCCAGTCGCGACCAGGCTTCGAGGCGTACCTCCTGCGGGGCGTTGACGGAGTCGATGCCTGCCAGCGTGACGTTCCGCAGGATGAACGGCAGCACCGAGCCGGGCAGGTCATTGCCCTGAGCGAGTCCGCACGCGGCGACGACTCCGCGGTACTGAGTCCGGGCGAGCACATTGGCGAGCGTGTGGCTGCCCACCGAGTCGATCGCGCCCGCCCAGCGCACGCTGGCGATCCCCGCCCCCGGCTCCGAAAGCGACCCGCGGTCGATGACGTCCGCGGCTCCGAGCTCACGGAGATAGCCGGCCTCCTCAACACGACCGGTCGACGCGATGACCCGGTAGCCGAGGCCGGAAAGCAAGGCGATGGAGACGGAGCCCACTCCCCCACTGGCACCTGTGACGAGCACGTCGCCACTCGCTGGCGTCAGCCCGCCGTGTTCCAGCGCGAGCACGCACAGCATCGCCGTGTAGCCCGCCGTGCCGATCGCCGTCGCATCCTTCGTCGAGAATCGATCCGGCAGTTTCACCAGCCACTCACCCGGGACGCGAGCCTTCTGCGCGTAACCGCCGTCATGGGTCTGGCTCAGGCCCCAGCTGTTCACGACGACGCGGTCGCCCGCGACGACGCCGGGGAACCCCGACTCAGCAACGGTCCCGGCCAGATCGATTCCCGGGGTGATAGGAAAGGTCCGGATGACGCCGCCAGAGCCGGCGAGGGCGAGCGCGTCCTTGTAGTTCACCGACGAGTAGTCGACCGTGTCCGTCACGTCACCCGGCATCAGGTCGCCCTCGTCCAGGTCGACGATACCGGTGGTGATCGCGTCGGCTTGCTTGGTCGCACGCAATGCCTTGAACGTCATTCGAGCCTCCTGCTCCATCCGCCCCGCAGCCACCCGCCCGCAGGCCGAGCGCTCGTCGCGTCCGAGATCGCCGGTGCCAGTCGAGCGGTGCCAATCGAGCGGTGCCAATCGGCACCCGTGACGTCCACGGTAGAAGAATCCGATGCCGAACGCGAGAACGCGCATCTATCGGCACATATCGGCTCCATCGTCGCCATGACGTTCCGGTCGGCGACGAGGTCGATGGTACGCACCAGCCCACCGACCACCTGGAAGAGGAACACCACACGTGCTCGTCCGT
>JAATES010000036.1 GCA_015655615.1 Actinomycetales bacterium | reverse complement strand
CGGACCGAATGAGCATGTCCGCGATCTCCAGTGCCTGCTCCCCCGTGTCAGGCTGCGAGACCAGCAGCGCGTCGGTGTCGACTCCGAGTCGCTTCGCGTACTCAGGATCAAGGGCGTGCTCGGCGTCGATGAACGCCGCGATGCCACCGGCCTTCTGCGCGTTCGCGACCGCATGCAGCGCCACGGTGGTCTTACCGCTGGACTCCGGCCCGTAGATCTCCACCACGCGACCGCGCGGCAGCCCGCCGATGCCCAGGGCGATGTCCAGCGCGATGGAGCCGGTGGGGATCACCTCGACCGGGGCGCGACCGTCATCGCCCAGTCGCATGACCGATCCCTTGCCGAAGTTCCGATCGATCTGGGCAAGCGCTGACTCCAACGCCTTCGCGCGGTCTACCGGTGCTGCCATGGTGGTTCAACCCTCCATTAGGGTGCGACTGCCGTCGCACGCTCTGGTTCCAGTGTGGTCTCGATCGGTCTCGAACTCGGCCCGCGACACGACCCCGCATGCCTGTGACGTTACGAGCCACCTCTGACACAACCGGGAAATGCGCCACCGCCGAACGTCCATCCCCCTGTGTGGAGAACCGGCGACGCTCCCGGACCTGTGGAGAACACACTATCGCACACCTGTTCTATCGTGGTGCAACACGCCGGACCGCAGCGGCGCTCCCGAGATCACCGCCGTTCCGGCAGTCCCCAGTGAAACATCTCCGGGACCTCGAACTCGCGGCACAACGCGATCCACACCTGGCCCGGCTCGTCACCCTGCGCCAAAGCCTGCTCCGCAGTCCGGTTGTCCAACGCGGGAAGCACGTGCGAAGCAGTCAGGGTGCGTCCGTGGCCCACTCCGAACACGGCGTCCACGCACTGCCAGAACTCCCGATGCCGCATGACTCCACCCTGCCACACCCCGCACACCGCTTCTCATCCCCCTCCGCCCCCGGTCAGGACTCCGGCCCTGGCTCGGCCCAGCCCGCCATGCGGCCACGGGTGACGATGGCGCACAATGGCCAGGTGCCAGCGAACGGATCTGAGACCGCACCCGCGAACGCACTCGACCGGTTCACTGCACCGACCAGGCGATGGTTCACCGCACACCACCACGCGGCCACGCCGGTCCAGATCGCGGCCTGGGAGGCGATAGCGAGCGGCGACGACACCCTCGTGACCGCCCCCACCGGGTCCGGCAAGACCCTCGCGGCCTTCCTGACCGAGATCGATGCTCTCCTGTCCCCCGGCAGCGCTCCGAACCTGCCCGGCGAGCGCTGCCGCGTGCTGTACATCTCGCCTCTCAAAGCCCTCGCCAACGACGTCCAGTCCAACCTCCTGGCACCGCTGGAGGGGATCTCCCACGCCGCCGAGGCCTTGGGCATCGGCCATCGGGACGTCACCGTCGCCCTGCGAACCGCTGACACGGCACCCCGGGACCGCAGGAGGTTCGCGACGCACCCCGCGGACATCCTGGTCACCACGCCCGAATCGCTGTACCTGATCCTCACGTCGGGAGCCCGGTCGGGACTCCGCGGGGTGCACACCGTGATCATCGATGAGATCCACGCCCTGGCAGGCACCAAACGCGGAGCCCACCTCGCCGTCAGCCTCGAACGCCTGGACGCGTTCACCGGCCGACGGGCGCAACGTGTGGGCCTGTCCGCCACCGTGGCTCCTCTGGAGCGGGTGGCCGAGTTCCTCAGCGGGACCCCCGCGCGGACGAACGGACCCCGGGCAGGGGCCTCGCAGACGCGCATCGTGGCTCCTCCCTCCGGCAAGCACGTGCAGCTCGACATCGTCGTCCCTGTCCAGGACCTGACCGACCTCCCGGCTGCCGCAATGGCGCTGCCCGACCGGCCGCAGGACGATCCCTCCCGGAGCACCCGAGCCACCGCCACGATCTGGCCCCATGTGGAGGAACGCATCGTCGACCTGGTCGCAGCCCACCGCACCACCTTGATCTTCGTGAACTCCCGGCGCACCGCGGAGAAGCTCTCCGCGCGGATCAACGAGACATGGGCCGCTCGCCACGGCGAGAACGTCCTCGACACCGGGGCATGGCAGCCGGCATCGCTGATGGCAGAATCTCCTGTCGCCGCCGGGGTGACGACCGTGGTCGCCCGTGCGCATCACGGCTCCATGAGCCACGTCGAGCGCGAGGCCACCGAGGCCGGACTCAAGGACGGCACCCTCCGGGCGGTCGTCGCCACAGCCTCCCTGGAGCTCGGCATCGACATGGGTCACGTCGACCTGGTCATCCAGGTGGGTGCACCGCCCTCAGTCGCCTCGGGGCTGCAACGGGTCGGCCGTGCCGGGCATCAGGTCGATGCGACCTCCCGAGGAACGCTCTTCCCGCTGTACCGCGGCGACCTGATCCCCAGCCTCGTGACCTGCCTCGGCATGGCGGAGGGCGCCGTCGAGGACGTGCCGGACCTACGGCTCCCGCTCGACGTGCTGGCACAGCAGATCGTCGCAATCGTGGCGATGGAGGACATCCACGTCGGGGTGCTCCACGACCTGCTGGTGCGATCCCAGCCCTTCGGAACCCTCAGCCGTCGCACCCTGGAGCGGGTGCTCGACATGCTCAGCGGCAGATCCCTCAATGAGGGCATGTCGACCCTGCGTCCGCGCCTCGCCTGGGACCGGGTGACCGACGTCCTCCACGGACTCCCGTCGGCACGCCATGTCGCGGTGACGTCCGGCGGCACGATCCCGGATCGCGGGCTGTTCGGCGTCTATCTCGCGGCGCCGGGCGTCCCGGCGCAGAAGGGGCGCCCACGGTCCCGCCGGGTGGGAGAGCTCGACGAGGAGATGGTGTTCGAGTCTCACGTGGGCGACACCTTCACGCTGGGTAGCAGCACCTGGCGGATTCTGGAGATCGGCACGGATCAGGTCATCGTCGCGCCTGCTCCGGGCAGCCCCGGCCGCCTGCCGTTCTGGAAGGGCGACAGCGCGGGACGACCGGCTCAGCTCGGCCGCCGGCTGGGCCGCTGGATTCGCCAGGAGGCGCCCCGCGTCCTGGCGGGAGCCCCTCCCACTGCGCCCGCCACCGCGACCGGCCCGGTGACCGTGACCAGCGACGTCTGGGCTGCGGACAATCTGCGGGCCTACCTATCCGACCAACGCGATGCGACTGGCACCCTGCCCGATGACCGGCAGATCGTCCTGGAGACCTTCCCGGATGCCCTGGGTGACTGGATGATCGTGGTGCATTCCCTCTGGGGTGCCCGCGTCAACGGTCCGTGGTCGATGATCCTGCGTGAACGCCTGGGTGCCACGAGCCCCGGGTCACGGGTGACCCATGGAGACGACGGCATCGTCATCCGTCTGCCCGCCGACGCCGAACCACCTCGGCTGGGCGCCGCCGACCTCATCGTGCCGATCGAGGATGTCGATCCCGTCATCCGGCGTCAGGTGCTGGGGTCGGCCCACTTCGCTGCGCGATTCCGCGAGGCTGCCGCTCGTGCCCTGGTGCTTCCACGCGGGACTGCGAACCGACGTCGGCCCCTCTGGCAACAACGGCTGCGGGCCGGTGCCCTGCTGGAGGCCAGTGCCGGCGAGCCTGACTTCCCGCTGACTCTCGAAGCCCTGCGCGAGTGCCTCGACGATGACTTCGACCTGCCGACGTTGCGCGACCTGCTGGCAGGGCTGCGATCCGGCGAGATCTCCGTGGTGCAGGTCACCACCCCGAGCCCGTCGCCGTTCGCCCAGCACCTGGCAGGCGACTTCACGGCGAGATTCCTCTATGAGGAGGACGCACCGCTGGCCGAGCGACGGGCGGCGGCACTCAGCCTGGACCCCGAGGTGCTCCATGAGATCCTCGGTCCGGGGCCCGCCGAGGTGGCGGACCCCGAGGTCGAGCAGCAGGTCGCCTCGGCCATCGGCTGGCTGACCGACGACCGCCTGATCCGCGATGCCGAAGGCGTCGTCTCGGTGCTGCGATGGCTGGGACCCTCACCGCAAGCGTCACTGGAACGCCGGCTGGCCACCGAATCGGCATCCCTGCTGACCGGGTGGCTGGACGCGCTCCAAGCGGCGCATCGCCTCATCGGCACCCATCCTCCCGGCAGCGATCAGCCGTGGTGGGCGGTCGCGGAGGATGCGGCCCTGGTCCGGGACGCGTTGCAGCATTCCCTGCCAGCAGGAGTGCCCGGCTCGCTGTTGGCCCCGCGCGGCGACCCGCTCGCCGATCTGCTCCGACGGCGCGCCCGGACGGTGCTGCGGCTGGAGCCGGTCCGGCTCGCTGCCGACCTGGGACTCGACAGCTCTGCGGTCCGCTCCGCACTGGAGTCTCTGGCGCAGCAGGGCCTGCTGCAACGGCAGGACCCGCGGGCGGAGACGTTCAGCGACCCGGAGGTGGCCCGCAGGATCCGCCAGCGGTCACTGGCCGCGGCGCGTGCGACCATCGCAGCGGTCGAGCCCCGCAGCTTCGCCGCCTTCCTGCCCCGCTGGCAGGGCGCGCGCACGCTACGCGGCATCGACGGAGTGCTGCAGGCCATTGATCACCTGGAAGGCGTGGCCATGCCTGCAGCCCTCATGGAACCCGGTATCCTGCGCTCGCGGGTCACCGACTACGAGCCCTGGATGCTCGACGAGCTGACCTCCACCGGGGAGGTCACCTGGTTAGGAGCCTCCCGGCCAATCGCCCGCCAGGCCGAGGGAGAGGGCCAGGAGGGCTGGGTGGCCCTCTATCGTGCGGACCAGATCGATCGAGCGCCACGCACAGTCGTCTCGAAGGATGTCCTCAGCCCGCTGGCCCTCGAGGTAT
>JAATES010000112.1 GCA_015655615.1 Actinomycetales bacterium | reverse complement strand
GGAGCGCGGCGATGCGTTCGTCACGGCAGTTCGGAACCTTCCGGGCTTCGCCGCGGCGGACGCCTGATGAGCCTGGGTACTAGTCGGCGTCCTGTCGCGCGACGCTCGGATGTCGCGGGATCCGCGAAGCGGCCGGGTCCGTCGTCCGTCATCGGAGATGAGTCGACGCCGACGCGATCCTGGTGGGGAGTGTGGGACACCCCGCTGAAGAGTTACTACCTGCTGTCCGGTGCCACCGTCCTGCTCCTGGTGCTGGGACTGGTCATGGTCCTGTCCAGCTCGTCGGTCGACTCGCTCGACGCCGGCGACTCGGTCTATGCGGTCTTCCTGGACCAGACCAAGTACGCGCTGTTCGGCCTGATCCCGATGCTCGTCGCCACCCGGTTGCGGCCCGACCACTACAAGCGGATCGCGTGGTGGGCGCTGGGGTTCTCGTTCCTGCTGCAGCTTCTGATCTTCACACCGCTTGCGCGGGGAAAGAACGGCAACCGGAACTGGGTCCACCTCGGTGGCGGGATGACCATTCAGCCTTCGGAGTTCATGAAGATCGCCCTCGCGGTCTGGCTCGGTGTGGTGCTGGGGCGCAAACTGAAGCTCTTGGCGGATTGGCGACATGCCACGATCCCTGCGGTGCCCGTCATCATGGCAGCCATCGGACTGGTGGTGGCGGGCCACGACCTGGGCACGGCGATGGTGCTGATGGTGCTGGCGGCCGGAGCTCTGTTCGTGGCAGGAGTGCCAGCGCGGATCTTCGTGGTGGCCGCGGGCGCGTTGTCGCTGATCGCCGGGATCCTGGTGATCAGTTCCACCAACCGTTCCGGTCGTATCGGCGCCTGGCTGGGCATCGGCGACGCGGCGGACGTGCAGGGAGCGACGTATCAGACCCAGCACGGGATGTGGGGCCTGGGCACGGGAGGACTCACCGGGGTGGGTCTGGGTGCCGGGCGTCAGAAGTGGTCGTACCTGCCGGAGGCCCACAACGACTTCATCTTCTCAGTGATCGGAGAGGAGCTGGGCCTGATCGGCAGCCTGGCCGTCCTCGCCCTGTTCGCGCTGCTCGGAGTGGCCATGCTCCGTGTGATGCGCCGCCACCCCGACCCGGTCGTCAAGATCACGACGGCCGGAATCGCCTGCTGGATCCTGGGCCAGGCGCTGATGAACATCGGAGTGGTCATCGGACTACTGCCGGTGATCGGAGTGCCGCTTCCCTTGGTGTCGGCGGGTGGGTCCGCGCTCATCGCCACCATGATCGCGATCGGGGTGGTCATCTCATTCGCTCGCGACGAGCCCGGCGCGCGGGAGGCCCTCCAAGCCCGGCCTGGTGTGGTCCGCAAGTCTCTCGCCATCGTGGGGCAGGTCCGTCGCCGTCCCGCTCGCCCTCGTTCAGGAGTGGATTCATGAAGACCGTGCACAGTGTCGTCCTTGCGGGCGGGGGCACGGCCGGGCATGTGAACCCGTTGCTCGCCGTCGCACAGGAGTTCTCCCGGCGGCATCCTGCGGCGACCGTGTCAGTGCTGGGCACCCAGGAGGGCATCGAGGCCGAGCTGGTTCCTGCCCAGGGGTACTCCTTGGAGTTCGTCCCGCGGGTGCCCCTGCCTCGGCGTCCCAGCGGCGCCTGGCTGTCCCTGCCGCAACGGCTGCACGCGGCGGTGTCCGTCGCGGCGCAGGTCATGACCGATACCTCGGCCGAGGTGGTGGTGGGCTTCGGCGGGTACGTCTCGACCCCGGCCTACCTGGCGGCTCGCCGGCTGGGGATTCCGGTGGTGATCCATGAGCAGAACGCCCGCCCGGGGCTGGCGAACAAGCTGGGTGCCCGGTGGGCGGTGTCGACCGCGGTCACGTTCGAGGGCACCGGACTTCCGCATGCGATCGTGACGGGGCTGCCCTTGCGGCAGTCGATCGCCGACCTCGCCAGGGCCAGGTCCGATGCGGGACTCCGGTCCGTGGAGCGTGCCGAGGCTCTGGACGCACTCGGGCTGGATCCGTCGCTGCCGGTGCTGGTGGTGACCGGGGGGTCCCTCGGTGCCCAGCGGATCAACGATGCCGTGGCGGGCTGTGCGGCGGAGCTCACGGCGCACGCGCAAGTCCTGCACCTCACCGGCCGGGGCAAGACGGCGGGGGCCGACACGGCAGTGGCCGAGCTGCCGTCCGAGCGGCGTTCGCGCTATCAGGTCCGGGAGTATCTC
>JAATES010000276.1 GCA_015655615.1 Actinomycetales bacterium | reverse complement strand
GGGAACCGATCAGCGAAGACGTCCGAGACGGATCCTTGCGGCAGGTCAGGTGACCAGCGCTCGCTGAGCTGCAGTTCTTTCCAGGCTCTGTCCACGCGTCGGGAATCATGCACCCCCGCGCCAGGCATGGCCGGGGGTTCGCCCACCGAGCGCAGCGGGAACAGTTCGGGGTTCGAGGCGATCCAGTCGGCCATGACGACGATCCCGGTGAGCTGCATCTGGACCGCCGGCGACAGCGCGACGCCGTGCCATGCCGCCAGCCGTTCGTATGCGCCGGCACGATGAGCGGCCCGAGCCGCAAGCAGGTCCTGGACGTCGGTCCACAGGCCTCGCCCGAGCAGGGAGGCGGACCGTCGCCCCGCGATGATCGCGGCCACCTCCGGGTAGGTGCCGTGGTGCCCGGCGATCACTCCGGTGAACTGGGCGGCGTCGTCCGGGTCGAGGTCGAATTCGGACTCCAACCACCGCTCCACGATGGCGGCACCGGCGATCTCATGGCGCAGCTTCGATCTGTCAGCACACACCAGGGGTCCCACAACCAGGCCCTGCTCGGCCATGAGGTTCTGCAGCGCTGCCACCTGGACCGAGAACGCGGGGCTGGCCTTGCCCAGGTCATGACTTCCCGCCAGCCACCTCACCAGGCGCCGCCCGTCGTCCAGACCACCGGGCAGTCCGCCAGCGATCAGATTCCTGGTGACCGGGGCCAGCCACTCGTCCCATAGCCGACCCGCCACATCAGCGGTGTCGTCGAGGTGCTGCCAGAGGGGCAGCCAGGATTCGACCTCGCCCGTGTAGGGCGCGGACTTGGCCCAGACCGTGGCCGCAGCCACCTCAATGGGAGGAGAAGAGTTCATGCTCAGATTCCACACCGAGCCTCGGACATGGCTCCGGGCCACCCCGCGAACCCACCAGAATGGCCTATCGCACCACTGCGATGAACGGGCTCCCCTATGGCACTCACAACTGTCGCCCTCGACCCTCGCCCCACCTGCTGTGAACCCTCCACGCACATCGTGACGGCTCACAGATGCCAAGTCCGTCGCGACACGCCGGGCACCTGGCCGGGAACGCGACGCAGGCCGCACCGAAGTGCCCTATTCCGCCCGGAATGCCACCTCTGCGTCGCGCCGTGACGGAAAGATCTCCGAGAGGAGCTCGGGAACAGTCGTGTCGAGTGCGCTGCTCAGCGCGATCAGGACGCTGAACGACGGGTTCGCCGGGGTCTCGTTCTCCCGGCTCGACAGACCGCGCTCCAGCAACTGGTAATAGTTGCGGCTGAGCTGGGCATGATGGGCGACCCGCTCCTGCGACAACTTCAACGTCTGCCGCCGTCGCCGCAGCACCAGGCCGAACTGCCGCGCCACCTGCGGATTCATGGGCTTGGGTGCGGACACTTATCCACGCTGTCGGAGGCTCACACTATTGTCAGCCATCATATGATGGCCCATCGGTGATGGCCGCTCGCCCTCGCGCCCGTACCCATGAGGGCCGTTCGGCTAGCCCACCGGCTGCAAGGCCTGCCACAGCTGGGCCCGCCGGGAGATCCCCAGTTTGCGGTAGGCGCTGGAAAGCTGCGCCTCGATCGTCTTGACGGACAGCCTCAGCTCGGCGGCGATCTGGGCATTGGTCGCGCCGCTCGCCGCCCGGATGGCGACGGCCTGCTCCGCGGGGCTCAAGGCGAAGACCGCCCCGGCAGCGCCTGCCCGCTCCAGCCGCTGATCGACGGCGGACAGCCACAGCGGGTCCGCGACCCGCACGAAGAGCGCCTTGGCCGCTGCCAGTTCCTCCCGGGCCAGCGCCAGACGCCTGCCGCGCCTCGCGGCATCGGCTCGGACCAGACGACCCCGGGCCTCATGCGAGAGATGGCTCTGGAGCCGCGCCAACTCGATGGCCTCGGAAGCCAGGCCCAGAGCCTCCTCGTGGCGGCCTTGAGTCGACGCGATGACGGACTCCGCGCGCCGCATCACCGACCGCACCTGCGGACGGCGGCCGAGGGCGGGCACGCGCCGGAGGAGGTCCAGGGCCGCGTCGGCCTCCGTGAGCCGTCCCGTGACCGCCAGCGCCTCGGCGTGTGCGGCGACTCCGATGATCAGCCCCGGCTCGCAGACATGCGAGGCCTGCATGATCGCCATGAAGGGTTCGAGGTAGGCAGCCGCACGCTCCGTGGCGCCCAGCGCCAGATACCGCCCGATCACCGTCTCGGACGTGTAGACCCGGATCTGCCCGGTGGCAGTCGGCATGACCTCGTCGATCCCCGCGAAGTACCGGTCCACGCCCAGTGGGTCCGGCCCGAGCTGACCCCTGCCCGGCGGCTCCCCGGCGGACGAGTCATGATCAGTCCGCTCGACTGCAACGCGATCCTGCGCCTCAGGCACTCCGGTCCCGCCGGGCTCGAGCAACAGCGTGAAGCCGAGTGCGGTGTGCGTCGCACCGGCCGAGCTGGCGACGTACTGCACCAGATCGGTGCTGCGCGCAGTGAGCTCAGCCGTCCGCCCAGTGGCCTCCGCAGCCTGGATGCAGGGCAAGAAGGTATGCGCGCTATGGGGAATCAGATCGCTGACCGCCACCCGGTCGAGCAGCGTCCTGGCATGGCGCCAGGCGTCCTCGACGTCGCCGCGCAGCATGTAGCAGGAGGCGACCATGAAGACCGGGT
>JAATES010000278.1 GCA_015655615.1 Actinomycetales bacterium | reverse complement strand
TGCTGGCCGACGAGGCCACCAGTGCCCTGGACCCGGAGACCACGCGGGATGTCCTGGAGCTGCTGCGCAAGATCAACCGCGAGCTGGGGGTCACCATCGTGATCATCACTCACGAGATGTCCGTCGTGCAGTTCGTGTGCCACCGCGTCGCGGTCATGGAGCAGGGCAAGGTGGTGGAGTCGGGCGACGTCTACTCGGTGTTCGCCGACCCGCAGCGTCCCGCCACCCGCCGGTTCATCCAGACCGCATTGCACGACCGCCCCTCGCCCCAGATCGTGGAACGACTGCGCAACCAGCACGCTGGCCGGATCGTCATCGCGACCTTGCAGGAGCACGCCGCCGGTGACCTGGCGCTCTCGGCGCTCTCAGCGGGTCTTCCGGTTGAGGTCAATGTCCTCTTCGGGAGCATCACCGAGGTGGGAGACCGGCCCTTCGGAAGCCTGACCCTGGGGTTGACCGGGGAACGACGGTACGTCGACGAGGCGCTGTCCCGGCTGCGGGAACGGGCGAACGTGACAGACCTGGGTACGGCGGCGGAGCCGCGTGAGGATGAGCGATGGTCCGATGCGCTGCCGGCCAGCGCCGAGCCTGAGGGCGGGGTGCGCTCATGAGCTTCGTCGCTGCCAACGTGTGGGAGTGGGACCGGCATGGCCCGCTGCTACGCTCCGCCGTGCAGGAGACCCTGCAGATGGTCTCGTTCACCCTGGTGATCGGGGGGCTGCTGGGGCTGCTGTTCGGCCTCGCGCTCTACGCCACGCGTAAGGGCGGGCTTTACTCCAACGGTGTCGTCTACAACGTCCTGAGCCTGATCATCAACGTCATCCGTCCCATCCCGTTCATCATCTTCATCACCGCGATCCGGCCGCTGACGATGGAGGTCGTCGGCACCAGTCTGGGCACCGAGGCCGCGATGTTCCCCATGATCATCGTGTGCACCATGGCGACTGCGCGGATCGTGGAGCAGAACCTGGTTTCGACCGATCCCGGCATCGTCGAGGCCGCGCGGGCCATGGGCGCCTCCCGCCTGCACGTGCTGCTGCGGGTGCTGATCCCCGAATCGCTCGGCCCGTTGATCCTGGGATATGCCTTCCTGTTCGTCGGAGTCCTCGACATGTCGGCCATGGCGGGCGTCATCGGCGGTGGCGGACTGGGTCAATTCGCGCTCACCTACGGCTACAACCGTTTCAACGACCTGGTCACGTTGGTGGCCGTGGTCATCATGATCGTCCTGGTGCAGATCGTGCAGCAGCTCGGCAACGTCCTGGCTCGCCGGGTGATGCACCGGTGAGGACGGCAAGCCACCGGAATCTGCCTCAAGCAGGAGCGCTGATCCGGTAGGCGTGGTCCGCCTAGACGGACTCTCCTGCCACGACGGCGGGAGCCAGGATCGCGATGACGGGGTCGGCCTCGTCATCGGGGCCGTCGGCGATCCGCTTGAGGATCTCCTGCGTCACGAGGGTGGCCAGCTCGCGCACCGGATTCTGCAGAGTCGTCAGGCGGGGTGACGTCATATCGGGGATGCCGAGGTTGTCGAACCCGACGACCGCGACGTCCTCGGGAATGCGCCGACCTGCGGCACTCAGCACATGCATCGCGCCCGCTGCCATCTGATCCGAGGCCGCGAAGACGCCGTCGAGGTCCGGATACCGCTCCAGCAGCTGTTGCATGGCAGCCGCCCCGCCGGGAGTCGTGAAGTCGCCATAGGCCACCCGGTCGCCGGCGAGCCCTGCGGCGGACATCGCGGCGTGCCAGCCTGTCAGGCGATCTTCCCCAGCCGGCATGTCCGCCGGTCCGGCGATGGTCACCAGGCTCCTCGCGCCGCGCGCGAGCAGCAGTTCGGTGGCGATCTTTCCCCCGGCCAGGTTGTCGACGTCGACATATCGTACATGCGAGGTAGGTTCATGAGGTCGCCCGATGAAGTACGCGGGAACTCGTGAATCGCGCAGTGTCTCTTCCAGGCCGTCATCGCGGTGATGGGAGACCACGACTGCGCCATCGACGTGGCCTCCCTGGAGATAGCGGGCAATTCGGCCGATTGGTTCCTTTTCCGTCCCCATGAGCACGATGAGTTGCACGTCGGCTTCGCCGGCAACGGCATTGACACCGCTGAGGCACCCGGCCAGGAATGGATCGGAGACGACTCGATGGTCGCTTTCCGGCATCACCAGCGCGATCGACTGGGTACGTCGTGTGACCAGGCTCCGGGCGGCGTGGTTGGGCACGTAGCCGAGACGCTCGATGGCGTATTCGACGGCCTGTTGGGTCTCGGGGGCCACGCGCATCGCACCGTTGATCACGCGCGAGGCCGTGGAACGGGAGACTCCCGCCGCGATGGCGACCTCTTCCAGGGTGGGGGCTCTGCGGTCCATGAGGAACTCCTTGTATCGGTCCACCTAGTGTAAGGGCTGTCGAAATTCGAATCGGTTGGTGGCGGCGATATCGGAGTACCAGTGACCGCTCAGCTTCACATATCGACGTTGTGTCTCGAAATCGACATATACAATGCCAAAACGTTGGCTATATCCCCAGCTCCATTCGAAGTTGTCCAATAATGACCACGCAAAATAGCCGTCCACGGGTGCGCCCTGTGCTATCGCATCGTGAATCGCCGCCAGGTGCGTGGCGAGAAAGTCACGCCTGTGGACATCGTCGACTCGTCCGTCCGGATCCAGGACGTCCTCGAAGGCCGCGCCGTTCTCCGTCACGTAGATCCGGGTCCCGCTGGGGGCCGCATAGTCACGATGCAGTCGCAGCAGCAACCTGGTAAGGCCTTCGGGCTGGATCTCCCAGCCTTGACCGGTTCGGGGCAGGCCTCGTTCGTGTGAGTAGATCCCCTCCGGAAGCGGGTGGGGTGAGTGGGCGGGCCGGTCTACCGGGGCGGCCTCGCCGGCGGTGTTCCGTGGGTCAGGCCGCGATCCGATGAGCTCGCCGTGGTAGTAGTTCACCCCCAGTGTGTCGATGGGCGTACTGATGGTCGTGAGGTCGCCCTCCTGGACGACTGCGGCGAGCGGAGAGGCCAGCCCGGCCTGGTCGAGGTCGGCCCAGAGCTCCTCCGGGTAGGAGCCGCGGAAGACGGGGTCGGCGAACCATCTATTGAATTGGGCGTCGAGGCGCCCGGCCGCAGCGACATCGTCGGGGTCGTCGGGGTCGGCGGGGTCCGCAACAGTGAAGTTCAGCGTGAGTCCGAGGTCCGCTCCGGGCGCCAGCGACCGGAGCTCCTGAGTCGCCATGCCATGTGCCAGGAGCAGGTGATGACCGGCCACCAGACCTTCGGCTGGCGAGTGGTGACCGGGAGCATGCACGCCCGCCGTGTGCCCGAGGAAGGCGCTGCACCAGGGCTCATTGAGAGTGCTCCACACGCGGACGCGGTCACCGAGGGCCGCGTGAACGGTCTGAGCGAACTCGGTGAAGCGGTGCGCTGTCGAGCGGTTGACCCAGCCGCCACGGTCTTGAAGAGCCTGAGGCAGATCCCAGTGGTAGAGCGTGAGCCAGGGGGCGATGTCATGGTCCAGGAGGTCGTCGACGAGTCTCGAGTAGAAGTCCAGACCTACGCGGTTCACCCCCTTCTGGCGATGGCCGCAGACGCCGTCCGGCAGGATCCTGCTCCAGGACGTCGAGAACCGGTAGGCGGCGATTCCCAGGGAGGCCATCAGCTCCACGTCCTGCGGGTAGCGGTGGTAGTGGTCACATGCCACCTCACCCGTGTCTGCCCGCAGGATCGCGCCGGGGACGCGGGTGAACGTGTCCCAGATCGAAGCGCCGCGGCCCTCCGCCGCCGTGGCTCCCTCGATCTGATAGGCCGCGGTCGCCGCACCCCAGAGGAACCGGGGTGGAAACCGTCGTGTGCTCATCCTTTGAGGGCTCCTTGCATGATGCCCGTGACCAGCTGGCGCCCGGTGACCACGAACAGCAGCAGCAAGGGGGCCGTGGTCAGGGCGACGCCCGCCAGCAGGAGCGGATAGTCGGTGGTCAGGCTGGTCTTCACCAAGGCCACCGCGACCGGGAGTGTCGGGTTGCCTGAGCCGAGGACGATGAACGGCC
>JAATES010000386.1 GCA_015655615.1 Actinomycetales bacterium | reverse complement strand
TGGATCTTCGCACCACCACACAGAAAGGCTCCATCATGGAAGCCCTCTACACCGCCGAAGCACTGTCCACCGGAGCCGGCCGCGACGGCCATGTCCGCACCTCCGATGGCCGCATCGATCTTGACCTCGCCATCCCAGTGAGCATGGGCGGCTCCGGAAACGGCGCCAACCCCGAGCAGCTCTTCGCCGCCGGCTACGCGGCCTGTTTCCACTCGGCGCTGCAGGCGGTCGCACGCGCCCAGAAGGTCTCCATCGCCGATTCGTCCGTCGGCGGACGGGTTCACATCGGCTCCAATGGGCAGGGCGGCTTCCAGCTCGCCGTGCTGCTCGAGGTCGTGCTGCCAGGGGTCGACCACGACACCGCGCAGGCGCTGGCGGATGCGGCGCACCAGATGTGCCCGTACTCCAACGCCACCCGGGGCAACATCGAGGTCACCATCACGGTCTCGGACGACTGAGGCGCCTGCCATGCGGACGCGACGGCAGCGGGCACACCTGACCGCGTCGGACTCTCGATCCGGCGCCTGGCCTCGTGCCATCGGGCGGACGGTCCTGGCGACGATTCTGGTTGGCGCCGGTATCAGCCATCTGACCTTCGCGCGCAAGGACTTTCGCGCCCAAGTGCCCCGCTGGTTTCCGGTGGACGAGGATGCGACCGTGCTGGGCTCCGGGGTGGTGGAGATCGCCTTGGGGTCGGCGCTGCTGCTGGCGCGGAAGCGGCGTGGCGCAGTGGGGAAGGCCGTGGCCGTGTTCTTCGCCGCGGTCTTCCCGGGAAACCTCGCGCAGTGGGCCGACCAACGCGATGCGTTCGGCCTCGACACCGACGCCAAACGCGGGCTCCGGTTGCTGGGTCAACCAGTGCTCGTCCTCTGGGCGTTGTGGTCGACCCGCGACAGCGTTCCGGGGTGGCGCTCGAGGTAGGAGTGGCGCTCCAGAGTACGTCGCCGCGGGTGTGAAACGTACAATGAGGGACATGCCGATCAGTGATTCCGGGATCATCCGTGTCAGTGCCGTCGTCCTGCGCGACGAGGCTGGCCTGGTGCTCACAGTCCGAAAGATCGGCACGGCACGGTTTATGTTCCCGGGCGGAAAACCGGAGCAGGGAGAGTCGGCCGAGCAGGCCGCCGTGCGGGAGTGCGAGGAGGAGTTGCGCGTCCACCTCGATCGCAGGAGGCTGCACAGGCTGGGCATCTTCCGCGCAACGGCCGCCAACGAGGCGGGATACGTCGTGGAAGCCACCGTCTTCTGCCACCCGACGGTTCCCGTCGTGGCACCCGCGGCAGAGATCGCCGAATTGCGCTGGCTGGACATCACCACGCTGCCCTGGCCCGACGACCTGGCGCCGCTGCTGTCGGAACAGGTGATCCCGGCTCTGTCGCGTACTCGTGGAGCGGCGGGCTGACTGCCGCTCCACGGCGCCAGGGAGGCGACGAGCTGTTCCGCAGCTGGGCTGTGGAGGATTTCCACGCCAGGTCAAGGAAACCGTCAATACGTTACTGAAGCCGTTAAGACCCCTGGGAATGCCGACACGCTCCTTTGCGTCGGCGCGCCTGGAATTCTTGGTCGTGCGAAATCGCTGTGCTATCGTGTTGCGAACGTGATATCAGACATGGTTGTCTGAATCGACAAAGGTGAGGCATAGATGAGGCAGAGGTGCCCGATGTGGTGTTCACGCGATGCACCATGATGGTTGTGACATGACCATGACGAGGATTGTCATTCACTGGCCTTTCGTGATCTCTGCTGCTCGGAGCGCAGCCTTCGGGCAGCAGGAGACTGGCTCGTAGTAAGAATTCTGAGGACACCGCGCCACGGAAGGGTTCGAGATTCATGCACCAGAGATTCCCCGCCAGTGCTCGTCCGGCAGCGCCCCCGATCTTCACAGCGGTGGTCTCGATCGGGTTGTCGTTGGCACTGCTCTGCACGCTCCTCGCCGGAGCCTCACCAGCATCCGCGGCTGCTGCGCCGCAGGCGGCAAGTCTGGCAGGTTCTGGGACGTCGGCGGATCCATATCTGCTCGGCACATCCGCGGACCTGGCCGACTTCGTCAGCCAGGTCAATGGCGACTTCTTGACGTATGGTGACAAGTCGTACAGGTTGACTGCTGACATCACTCCGGCCTCAGCCATCCCGGTGATCTCGGACTTCGCGGGAACGCTCGACGGAGCGGGGTATTCGATCGTGGGTCTGTCGATCACTCCGTCGGACACTGTCACGAATTCGGCAGCACTCATCGATCAGCTCACCGGAACCGTACGACAGATCGGGTTCGCCGATGTGTCGATCGTGGGGAACAGCTCATCCGCGGTGAACCCGGATGCCAACACTCGGACTCGCAAGGCAGCAGTGGCGATGGCGAACCACGGCACGATCGACCAGGTGTACGTGACCGGAACGGTCTCCGGAGGGTGGCGTTCCGGCGGAATCGTCGCAGAGAACTACGGCACGATATCGAACAGCTACTTCAGGGGAAGCGTTGAGGCGAATTGGGAGACCGGCGGGATAGTGGCCTGGAACTCGAACAGCGGCACGCCCGTCATCAAGAACAACGTGGCCTCGGCAGTCGTCAAGACGCTGCACAATAATGCCGGCATCATCAGCGGCTATGGCTATGCGAATGCCACCCTTCGCGGAAACGTCGCCCTCGGCGCATCGGTGGAGGGCAGTGCGAACCTCGGCTTGATCAACGGTAGGGAAAATGGGACACCCACCTACACGGACAACCTCGCCCTGTCCACTATCACTGTCAACGGCAGTGTGGCGACGGGCAGTGCGACGTC
>JAATES010000175.1 GCA_015655615.1 Actinomycetales bacterium | reverse complement strand
TAATCCCACAGGCATCTCGATGACGACCACGCGGGTGCGAGAGCTGGCCGGCGTGCTCCGCGCGCACGGCCCGGACGTCATGGTGATCGAGGACGACCATGCCGGTCAGATCGCCTCGACCCGGGACGTCTCCATCGGGTCGGCGCTTCCCGACCGGGTGATCCATGTGCGGTCGTACTCCAAATCGCATGGTCCGGACCTGAGGATCGCCGCAGTGGGCGGTCCGGCGAGCGTGATCGACGGGCTCGTGGCACGGCGCATGCTGGGCCCGGGCTGGACCAGCAGGCTCCTGCAGCACGTCCTCGTGGATCTGCTGACCGATGGCGAGTCGATCGACGCCGTGAGCGACGCCCAGCGGATCTACCATGCCCGCCGCCGCTCGTTGCTGATGGCCCTGGCGGTGGAGGGCCTCGACCTCCCCGTGGGATCCGGGGTCAATGTCTGGTTTCCCGTCCATGACGAGGCCGTCGCCCTGGCACGGCTCGCCGCAGCCGGGATTCGCGTGGCTCCGGGCACTCCGTTCATGGTGCAACGCGACGGCAGCGAGCTCACCTCAGACCACGTGCGCATCACCCTGGCGAGCCTGCCGGACGATCTCGCGGCGCTCGCCCAGATCCTCGCGGTGGCCGCCGCTCCCTAGGCGGGTCATGCCGCCGTGAGGACGCCGGCCTCGACCCTCGTCAAGGCCGATCTGGCAGCGGACGTGCATGCCGGCCGCTGCTCGGCCTGATCACGGACGGGACCTCGATCTGAAGCACCTGCGACAGGAACATCTCGTCCCTGAGGAGCGCGATCCGGTACCTGCGCTTCGGGACGATCTCGAGGTACCCACCCTTGTCCGGGCGGATGCGGACCTTGCGAATGCGGTGATCCTTGCGAGCCGTGCGCGCCGCCGCTGCGAGCTCCGCTCTGCGATAGTGTGCCGAGCCCTTCCAGACGACCCTGAGCTTCGAGTGAGCACGGGCCTTGCGGATCACCTGCTGCATGCCCGGTGACGGATGACCCACGCCATACAGTCGCAGGACCGTTCCACGAGCGGAGACCCGCAGACCGGTGAAGTTCTGCTGGGTCCTGGCGATCGCCGCCACCCGAGCCCGCCACTTGACCACTGACCTCTTCTGTCGCTTCGTCAACCGGACCGTCTTGGCCTCGGATACAGGATACGCACCGGAGACTCCCGCGGACGCCGCCCGCACGGACGCCGGACGCGCGGCACTGGCATCCGCAGTCGGGACAAGTGAGGACTGCGCCATGACGGCCAGCATCACCACGAGCGCAATCCTCATCAGCGCATGGGGCCTGGCGTCGCGCCCCGCGATCGCCATTGCCCGCTCTGAACCACTGACGGAGAACATGATCAGTCGATCACCGCATACATCTTGTGCATGGGCGTCACATACCCCACCTTGCTGCACGTCCGTGTCGACGACGAGGGCACGCCCTTGCAAGGAATGTCTGGGCCGCTTCCGGCCACGAAGAGCCCGACGGGGAAGGCCTCTCCGCCGTCGACCGTCACCACGGGAGATCCGCTATCCCCGTTTCCGGCGATGGGATTGTTTCCCACGGCCTCCACCTGATAGTACTTTTTCCCCGCCTGATCCCCGCCCCCGTTGTAGTCAAGATCGTTCACCAGCCCGGTGATCACACCAGCCTGGTTCCCGCTGTACCCGCCGCTGACCACGATGTCGGTACCGGCCGGTAGATACTGATCGAGGTACGCGAAGCTGGGGATCGCCTTCTTGCTGCCCGTCTTATAGCCGCCATAGAAGATCTTGTTCTCGATGCGCCCCGACGAGCTCTTGATGAACTGGACGTCCCACGCCCTGCTTCGGGCCGCTGAGCTCTTGCCCACGGCTGCGCCAGATCCCTGCGCCTTCCAGCTCAATCCCACCGCGCCGTCGGAGCAGTGCCATGCGGTGACGATTCCCACCTCGCCATTGGATCGGGTCACCGGGAAGCCGCCGGTGCAGCCCCCCGCCGACGACCCGATTCGCAGACCGCCGGCAAACGGTGCGGTATCCGAGTTCCTGGTATCGGCAGGCCTGACCGATCCAGCCGCGACGGGCACCCAGGACACCGGAGGCGACACCGCCCTCGAACTCCCCTGCTTCTGGCCTTTCTCCCACGCCGCGATGGCACTCTTGCCCTCGGTCGCAGCATAATTCACGACGAGGCCCGATCCGTCATAGTCGTATTCCACCGACTCGACATCGATATCCTCCCGGGAGATGGACTCCGCGAGTGCGTCCAGATCGGCCATGCTGTAATCCGACCGACTCCAGGTCACCCGGAATCCGGCCGGGGCCTCAGCCGCTATCGCATCGAAGGCGGCCGTCGCCTCCGCCTTGCCGTACACCGTGAGTGAGGGTTCCGCGGCGTCGTACCATTCCCCTGCGTAACCGGACTGAGCACGGGCGATCTCCAGGACTTGCATGACATAGGGCAGGAAGGATTCCTGCTCCGGCTGGTGGGCCTCACTGCGCCACCCGGGTTCATCGCCGTGCGCCAGCATCGAGGCCGGGGCCAGCAGGGTCGCGGCAATGGCGATCACCGAACAGATCAGGCGTCGCCCGCTATGCGCATCCATGTCTCGTAGGCCCCTCGAAGCGTCCAGGTCAGGTGCTGGGCGGACGATCCCGCCGCCCGCCCGAATGGTACTTGGACCTTAACAGGCATGGCGATCATCTGGCTAGAGCCACAGCAGCTACCCCTCGCCCGCCGACGGCCGGGCGGGCGCCGAACCGGCTCGCCGCCTGACCGCGCACCGATGAGCCAGGAGGTCAGCCCGGGGAACCAGTCCTGCCTGCCGCCAGCCCTGCCGCGAACCCCTCCTGATAGGCCTCGTCGCTCCCGCGCCGGAACATGTCCTCGCCAGCGAGCCGCACGATCGCCCGAGCCCCCGGTCCATCCTCGGTGGTCGTCCACCTCCCGGCACCACGGATCACCGCAGCCGCCACGCGGGCGGACTTCCCGCGCACCAGCTCGGAAGCGGCCGCCAGCTCGTCTGCCACGCAGACGACGGTGGCGGAGAGCTCACGCCCGTCCGCGTCACGCGTCCCGCGGAGGTCGTCCAGGACGCGCACCCCGGCAGCGCCCACCGCCATGTCGGTCACTCCCTGGCGCCAGGCACGCCCCGCGGTGTCCGAGATCAGCACGCCGACGGACACGCCCGTCCGCGATCGCACCGCTGCCCGGATCGCCCGTGCACTGGCGTCAGGGTCTGCTGGCAACAGCAGCACCGTGCCCTCGGGAGTGTTGGAGGCATCCACACCCGCGGCAGCCATCACCAATCCCAGATGGTTCTCCACGATCCGGGTCACCCCGCCCGGATGCTCGCGAGCGGCCACCACGCGCACCGTCTCCGCGGTGATCGCCTCCTCACGATCCGCAGCGCGAACTCGGCGGCCCTCCGCCTTCGACACGACCTTGCTGGAGACCACCAGGACATCGCCGTCCTGAAGCCGGATGTCCCCTCGTCCAGCACTCGACTGATGCTGCCACGCGGTGAGGATCAGGGCCGCGACATCGTCCCCCTCGGCCACCTCGGGAACGCCCGTCACCGGCCAGATCGTCAAGCCCTGACCACGCGGGCCGTGCCCACCGGATCCCGCCGACGCCATCTCCGCGTCCGCCGCCTCGACCAGGTGCGCGCTCATCGATGCAGCTTCGGAAGTACCTCGCGTCCGAACACCTCGAGCCACTCGGCCTGATTGCGGCCGACGTTGTGCAGGTACACCCGATCGAATCCCAGGTCGATGTACTTCTGAATGGCGGCCCGGTGAACGTCGGGATCCGAGGAGATCACCATCCGGCCGGCGAAGTCCTCAGGGCGCACCAGCTTGGCCATCTGCTCGAAGTCGTGCGGCGAACGGATGTCGGCTTTGGGGAACTTCATGCCGCCGTTGGGCCACTCCACCATTGCACTGGTGAGCGCCTCCTGATCCGTGGGCGCCCAGGACAGGTGGACCTGCAGCGCCCGCGGCATGGTCGACGGGTCCCGGCCAGCCTCCCGTGCCCCCTCGTCGAACTTGCCGAAGAGCATCGAGATCTTCTCGAGCGGTGCGCCCACGGTGATCAATCCGTCAGCGACCCGGCCCGCCCGTTTCGCGGTCACCGGGCCTCCCGTGGCGACCAGGATCTCCGGTGCGACCTCCGGCATGGTCCACAGGCGGGCCGACTCCAGTTTGTAGAACGGCCCGGAGTGCTTCACGTCCTAGCCTGCGAGGGAAGCCGTGAAGAGCTTCTTGATGATGTCGATGGCCTCGAACATCCGGTTGATCCGTTCCGGCGCCTCGGGCCAGTAGGGCGCCACGATGTGCTCGTTGAGCGCCTCTCCCGAGCCCAGACCCAGCCAGTGCCGTCCCGGGTACATCGCTGCCAACGTCGCCGAGGCCTGCGCAACCATCGCCGGATGCCACCGGAAGGTGGGCGCTGTCACACCGGGACCGAAATCGCCTGCGGTCCGCTCGCCCAGCGCCGTCAGCACGTTCCAGACGAATGCGGACTGTCCCTGACCGGGTACCCACGGCTGGAAGTGATCGGCAGCCATCACCCCGGTGAAGCCGTGCTGCTCCGCGAGTGCGGCCAGGGCGACTGCCTCAGTGGGGTGGAACTGTTCGAGGGCGGCAACGTATCCAATGGTCAACGACATCAGACCAGAATAGGTCGCGATGGTTAGGAAAATGTTTCCGGAACTTAACGGTGGCGCGACGTGCTGCATGTCACAAGGATCGCTGCGGTCACAGCGAACCCGTCACCGCTGGCACAGCGGACACATACCTCGGTCTCAGGCCTCGAGCTACGCCACCCTTTGACACAGCAGTCGGGCACTGGTCTGATGGAGACGACACCGTACAACTCACGCCTTCGATGGAGCAGGTTCGTGAAAAACCCAAGGACATCCGTGCGCGCTCAGCGCCGCACTCCCCGACTTCTGATCGCTGCCGCCGCCGCCTGCGCACTAGGGCTGGGCCTCTTACCCGTCACCGCCATGCCGGCCCAGGCCGCCGCACTGGTGACCGACCCGGCTTCGATGGTGAATCCCTTCGTGGGCACGTCGAACGCAGGGAACACCTACCCGGGCGCCGTCGCCCCCTTCGGCATGCTCGCCTGGAGCCCGGACAACACCGTGCTGTCCGGGGGGTCGATGCACTCCCGGAATCCCAGTGGCTACTCCTACGACAACAACCGCACCCGGGGGTTCAGCCTGACGCACGTCTCGGGCGCGGGCTGCGCCGGACTGTCCGGCGACATCCCGTTCTACCCCCTCGCAGGAAATGTCACGACGTCACCCTCGAAGGCGGATGCTGATGGCAACCTCGCCTACACGAACACCTACACCCACGCCAACGAGTCGGCGTCCCCCGGGTCCTACGCCGTGAAGCTGGACTCCGGAGTGGACGTCAAGCTCGCCGCGACCACTCGCACCGGCAGCGGGCAGTTCACCTACCCCACCGGTTCCGATGCCACCATGCTGGTGCGCACGTCCGACTCGCTGATGGGCTCGGAGAACTCCTCCCTCACCATCAACCAGGCGGACAAGACGATCTCCGGCTGGGTGAAGTCGGGGAACTTCTGCGGTTCCTTCGTCGGCGACGGCAGCCTGCAACGCAGCTACTACACCGTGTACTTCACCGCGACCTTCGACAAGGCCTTCTCAGCCGTCGGCACCTGGAAGGACTCCGCAGTCCAGACCGGAGGAACCTCGCAGACCGGAGGCACCGGATACACCGGAGCCACCGACGCCGGATACCCGCCCGCGGGCAAGGGTGCCGGCGGGTACGTCACCTTCGACACCAGTGCGGGCCGCACGGTCAACGTCCGGGTCGGGATCTCCTACGTGAGCGCCGCGGGTGCCACCGCCAACCTGGCCGCTGAGAACCCCGCGGGGACCACGCTCGACCAGGTCAAGGCGCAGACCAAGGAGGCCTGGAACACCGAGCTCGGCCGCATCGAGATCGGTGGCGGGACCGCATCCCAGCAGCGCACCTTCTACTCCTCGCTCTACCACTCGCTGCTGCACCCGAACATCATCGATGACGTCGACCGCACCTATCCCGGCTTCGAGGGCACCGGGACCAAGACCCTCCCGGCGAACCAGGACCATCAGTACACGACGTACTCCGGGTGGGACGTCTACCGCTCCCAGATCCAGTTGGTCACCCTGCTCGACCCCGACCGCGGCAGCGATATCGCGCAGTCCCTGCTGAACCAGGCCACCCAGAACAACGGCCTGTGGGATCGATGGACCCACGTCACCGGCGGGACGCACGTCATGGTCGGCGATCCTTCCGCCGTCTCCGTGGCAAGCATCTACGCCTTCGGCGGGACGCGCTTCGACACCGAGGCCGCCTACCAGTCGCTCAAGACGGCGGCGACCGTGCCGACCGCGAAGGACCTCTCCCGCCAGGGCAAGAACATCGGGGTCGTCGGACAGCGCCCGTCCCTCGACAAGTTCCTGGCCCTCGGCTACTACCCGGACGGGTGCAACGCCTGGGGATGCGCCAATGAGACCCTCGAGGTCGCCGCCGCCGACTACGGCATCGCGTCGCTCGCCAAGGCCCTCGGCAAGACCTCCGACTACGAGGCGTTCGCCGCCCGGTCCCAGTCCTGGCAGAAGCAGTTCAACCCCTACGCCACAGACACCGCCGGGTACTTCCAGAACCGCAAGTCCGACGGCACCTGGACGCCGGGATTAGACCCGTCCCAGGACGACGGCTTCGTCGAGGCGACCGCCGCCACCTACGTCTGGATGGTGCAGCACAACCCGGCCGGGCTCTTCGACGTCATGGGCGGCAACGCCGCCGCGATCGAGCGCCTGGACGACTTCTTCAAGGACAGCTCCGGCAACTGGGTGCTCACCGGGAGCTGGAACAACAACACCCACTCCAACATGGACAACGAGCCCTCAGTCGCCGTGCCATGGCTGTACAACTACGCGGGTGCGCCCTGGAAGACCCAGGAGACCATCCGCGCCACGATCAAGCAGCTCTGGCTCGACCGGGCGGACGCGTCCGCCGGATCCAAGGGCATCCCCGGCAACGATGACCTAGGCGGGATGAGCTCCTGGTTCGTCTTCGCCTCGATGGGCCTGTACCCGCAGAGCCCGGCCCGGGCAGAGCTCACCGTCGCGGCACCCCTGTTCGAGAGCATCGAGGTGCACCGCGCCAATGGCAAGACCCTCACGATCTCGACCCCCGGGGCCGCTGTCGACCAGGCCTACATCCAGTCGATGACCGTCGACGGCACG
>JAATES010000263.1 GCA_015655615.1 Actinomycetales bacterium | reverse complement strand
TGCTGGGCGGGCGCTTCTCATGGAGAACTCCTCGATAGTCGACATTGACCGTGCACCGTGAGGAGCACCACAGACAAAGATTTCACAGAAATACATGTCACGCTTCATGACAACGCTGTCAGAATTGCTTCGATCCTAAAGTTCCCCCTGGCGGCTGTCAATGATGAATCTGCCGGATTCCTCGATTCGTCGTGCATAGGCATAAGGCAGCAGCGGAGTTCTCCCGATGAGCACGCGAGAGGACTCCGCTGCAGGGCTGGAGGCGAGACGCCTGGCGGGCGCCACCACCCCCTCCAGCCAGGTGACGGCGTAGTGCCATGGACCGAGTTCGCCCAGACGCGTCAGCGGGGCTGGCTAGCTCAACGCACCCGCACCTTCACCACCTTCGAGGTCTTCGCCGAGACGACCTTCGAGGCCGACTTGGCGGGCGTGAACTTCGCTTTGACCTTGACGGTCTTGCTGTAGCGCTTCGGCAGGGTCACGGTGACCTTGCCCTTCTTCGATGCCTTGAGCTTGACGGTCTTGACCTTCTTCTTACCCACGTAGACGGTCACCTTGCCCGTGGCGGTCTTGCCATTGGTGAGCTTGCCGACCTTGACCTTGACCTTCGGCTTCGACCCGGCCTTGAACTTCTTGGCGGAGACCTTGACCTTGGTCGGAGTGGCCTTGAGCACCTTGAAGGTCCCGGTGGACGCCGGCGAGACTGTCGTCCTGCCGCCGCTGACCAGCGTTGCCGTCACCTTGCTGAGGGAGCCCACCGGCAAGGTGGCGCGCACCACCAGGGTGGCGGTGTAGGCCGAACCCGACTTGACGACCGGTGCGGAGCCGAGGACGGTGCCACCTGCCTTGAACGTGACCGTGCCGGTCGTGGCTCCCGTGACGACGACGGCAACCCTGGCAAGCTTCGCTGTCGCGGAGCCGTAGACCTGCGAAGGCTTGGAGAACCTCGGCGCAGTCACTCCTGGCGCCAACGGTGTGACACTGACCGTGACCGCATTGGTCGAGGTCCGTCCCTGATAGGCACTGTCACCCGCATACACGGCCGCGAAGGTGTGGACACCCGCCACCAGTCCGGAGACCTTCAGGGTGGCCTTGCCTCCCGTGATCGTCGCCGTTCCCTTGGAGACGCCAGAGTCGAAGAACTCGACCGTGCCCGTGGCCGCCGCCGCCGCAGTGGCGGTGAGTGTGACAGAACCCAACGCGCTGATCGACCCCGCCGAAGCCGCAATGGTCAATGGCGTCGCGGCACGAGCCGTCACCGTCACGACCGAGGTCACGCTGACGCTGGTGACCTGGTCGTCCACGGTGGTCGTCACCGAATAGGTGCCCGGCTCGGCGTAGGTGTGCGTGCCCTTGACCACGCCACCGCTGACCGTGCCGTCGCTCACTGCGGTCCCGTCGCCCCAGTTCACCGTGGCAGTGCGGCCGGTCGAGGCCTCGCCACCGGTGGTCTGCGCCACCGGCACCGTCACCACGTCGTCGTTCCACGTCGAAGCCGGCGTGCCGGTCGCGGCCAGGGCCGTACCTGAGACCGACCGTGACCCGTCGGACGCCACCGCGAAGAGGTGGTACTGAGCCATGCCGGTGCCCGCCGCGGGCAACCGCAGCCAGACCACGTCACCGTGTCCGGCCTGCAACGTGACCGGGGCGGTCGACCAGATCCGGAAGGTCGGGCTGGTCGAGTTGCCGGTCGTGCCCTGGTAGCGCCCGGTGCTGGATCCCACCACGATGTTCGAGGTGAAGGTTGCCGGCGAGTCGTCCCAGTTGTCGAACTGCAACGGAATCGCCTGGGTCGTCCCGTCCGCATAGACCAGAGTGGCGGTCTTGTCCTGATCGCTCTCGTTCGCGGTGCCGATCAAGGAGACCTGCTGGGCGTCCGATCCCACGTGGACCCGCACCTTCGAGGTCGTGCCGGTCAGGTTGTCCGGCTGGCCGGCCGCCACGTTGGGCAGGTCGAACTTCAGGTCGGTTCCCGGAACGCTGACCGTGGAACCCTGGACGAAGCCCGAGGCAGCCAGGGAGTCCTTCTTGAAGCCGTTCCCGTTTCCGTCGCAGTCCACTGCGGTCCCCGCCACAGTGATGCATGCCGAGTCGAAGTTCGCCGCCAGGGTGGCGTCGCGCGTCACGGTGACCGCCACGGTGCCCGAAAGCGTCTGACCGCCGACGGTCACGACGACCTTGGCCGTGTACAGACCCGGCTTCGCGTAGGTGTGCTTGGCGCTCACCGTTGCTCCAGAGAATTCGCGCGCGCTGACGGTCGCAGCCACGACCCCACTGCCGTCGCCGTAGTCGACGGTCGCAGTCGCATCGCTGACGCCACTGCCGACCAGATCGGACAACTTGGCAGAGACTCTCGTGCCCACCCGGGCGGAGATGCCCGAGACGGAGTTCAGGGAAGCAGGATCATTCGACACCGACAGCGAGGGGTCGACCAGCAGCTCTAGCTCCGTGACGCTCGGCGCAACCGATCCCTCGGTTGCTGTGATGGAGAGCCGGTACTGCTTGTAGCTGGCCGGTGTGGTGATCTGGAATGCTCTGGTCTGCTTGGCTCCGAACTCGAAGGTCTGAGCAGAGCGGGAATCCACCTCGGTCCAGGTGGACCCGTCATTCGATCCCTTGAGCGTCCAGGCCGTGGGTTTGGCACCCGAGGCCCCTGAGGTCACCGTGTAGGTCTTGACCGCGACCGCGCCGACAGTGGAGGAGGACACCACCGTGATGGCCGGAGTGGCCGAGGTGAAGGTCGTCTGGGTGTCCGAGGTGTCGTCGACGAGCGAGCCGGTGGACACCGCGTCCGACGACGTCACCGTGGACTTGCCCGACTTCGTCAGGTCGGCCAGGGGGGCGGGTGCGTTCGCCGTGCTCGAGGACGTGCCCCAGGTCTGCGGTGTGGTCGCTGTCTGGAACGCCAGCGTGTGATCGCCACTCGCCGTCACCGACGCGATGTCGAGTGAGGTCGAGTTCACAGCGGCGCCGTCGAGCTTGACCGACTTGACGTATACCGACTCGGGCGTGTTCCCGGGCGCATTGATGGTCAGGGTCCCTGAGCCCTCGAGCGGCTTGACCTTGGCGTGGTCGAACAACGGCGAACCAATGGTGTAGTCACCGGAGGCCAGTGCGAGCGGATAGAACCCGAGCGCCGAGAACAGGTACCAGGAGGACATCTCGCCGTTGTCCTCGTCGCCGAGGTAGCCCTGGCCGATGTCGCTGCCCACGAACAGACGCTGCAACGACTCGCGGACGACCTTCTGCGTGGTCGCCGGGTCGCCATTGGCGGCCGAGATGTACGGGATGTGGTGAGACACCTGGTTGCTCATGCCGAGCTGCCCGATGCGCACCGCTGAGGCCTCGAGCTCCTCGTGAATGCTGCCGTTGGACTTCTGCGGCGTCGCGTAGAACTCGGCGAGCTTCTCGTTGAGTCCTTCCGAGCCACCGTATAGGCCAGCGAGGCCCGAGACGTCGAACGGTGCGTGGAAGGCGAAGTTCCAGCCATCGGTCTCGGTGTAAGGGCCCCACCAGGTGGTGGGATCGAACGAGGTCTGCGGGTACGAGCCGTCGGCATTGCGCGACGTGAAGAAGTCGTACGTGGGGTTGAACATCTTCACGTAGTTCTTCGAGCGGTCCAGGTAGTACGTGGCGTCCTCGGCGTACTGGGCGCGCTCCGCGGCCGAGAACGACGTCTCGGTCGCCAGCTTCGCCGCCATCTTGGCGATGCCGTAGTCGTTGATGTAGCCCTCGAGCCCCCACGACACGCTCTCGCCCTGTGAGGCAGGGGTGTAGCCGAGGAAGATCGAAGAGTTCAGGCCCTTGCGGCCCACGGAGTTGTTGGCCGAGACCACCGTGGCGTTCTTGACCGCCGCCTTGTAGGCGACCTTCGCCACGTCCGCGGACACCGTGCCGTTGACATAGGCGTCCGCGAAGGCCACGTCCGAGCTCGTGCCGGTCATGATGTCCGAGTATCCGGGAGAGGTCCATCTGGCGACCCAGCCGCCGTCGCGATACTGGTCGACGAATCCGTCCACCAGCTCTCCGGCGAGCTCCGGGTAGAGCAGGGAGTACAGCGGCCACACCGTCCGGTAGGTGTCCCAGAAGCCGTTGTTGACGTACATCTTGCCGGTGATCACCTGGGCGTTCGTCGTGGTGTCGGTGGCCGATCCGGACTTCGTGGCAGTCGGGGAGGCGTACTGGTAGACCGGCGTCTGGGCAGTGCCGGTGTTCTCGTACCG
>JAATES010000083.1 GCA_015655615.1 Actinomycetales bacterium | reverse complement strand
GTCCTGCGAGGACCACGACTGCCCCGACGACGACGATCACGGGCAAGGCGAGGCAGGTGCCGACCGTCGCCACCAGGACGCCGATGACGATGCCGACCATGGTGACCACGGCAGCGACCGTACGGCCCTCGTTATGCGGGGGCGTGCCCGGCGGCAACTCGAACGGAAGCTCCCGGGCGGGTGCGACGGAGTGGTGCGGTGACGATGTCATGAAGGCCTGCCTGTCAGATGAAGGTGGTCATGAGCATATCGTCTCCGGACACAGGAGACATGGCGGCCGGGCCTGGCGGCGTCCCGGTCGCCGACTGGGGTGCGCACGCTCACCGCGCCGGACCGGCAGACTCCGTGGGATCGTCCCCTCGATTCAGGGCATCCCACATCGTTGCCGCTGACGCAGGCGTGGCCGGGGCCCGGCCGGCGCGTCCTTGAGCCGCGTCCGCCTGATTCGAGCCCGCAGAAGGCACTGCCACCGGATCGAACCGTGCGGTGCGCACGTCGGGAGGCCGGAAGACGACGAGGCCCACCCCGGCCAGCACCACGAGAATCGCCACCATGAGTGCGATCCAGGGCGCGATCGTCACATGCCGGTCATCGATCTGCGGGACGCCGATGCGGCTCGCAGCAGCCGACAGTGCCTGACCCTCCGGCGAACGCAGCACGCCGGTGATCCCCGTGCCGGCGACCACTCCCGCCGCCACGACACCGACACCCACCAGCCGGCGCGTCCAGGTTCCCGCCAAGGCGGCAGCCAGCGCGGCGGCCGCCACCAGAATGGCGGCTGCTGCGACCGCCGGGGCGGCGGCGGTGCCGGAGACGTGCACCTGCACCGTGCCGCCCACCGCTGGTGTGGCCGCTGCCGACACCCAGGTGGCGGCACTCGTGGCGAACATCGCTGCTGCCAGTGCCAGGAGGACCAGCACGCTCGTCCGGCGTGAGAGCCGGGCGCTGAGAGCTGCGACTCTGCTCATGGCGCAGGCGCTGTCACTGCGTCGAGTGCACCCAGGTCGCCGCCCGCCTCGAAGCAGGTCCGTGCACCGGTGTGACAGGCGGCGCCCACCTGGTCCACCTTGATCAGCAAGGCGTCTCCGTCGCAATCGATGCTCACGCTGCGCACCTGCTGGATGTGGCCTGAGGTGTCACCCTTGCGCCAGTACGACTGCCGGGAACGGCTGAAGAAGGTCACACGTCCTGAGGACAGGGTCCGGGAAAGCGCTTCGTCGTCCATCCAACCCAGCATGAGGACCTCGGAGGTGTCGTGCTGCTGAATGATCGCTGCGACCAAGCCGGCCGCATCACGTTTGAGGCGTGCCGCGATATCAGGATCAAGCGAAGACATCATGCGCTCATTCTCCCATGAGGCCGTGCCCCTGCGGGGCGCCGGGCCTATCGGACCACGATGCCGTCGGCCCGCATCTGAGCCTTGACCTCGGGGATCGTCAGCGTCCCGAAGTGGAACACGCTCGCGGCCAGGACGGCGTCGGCGCCATGGCGTGCCGCTTCGGTGAAGTCCTGCGGCGTGCTGGCTCCCCCGCTCGCGATGACCGGAACCGTGACATCCCCGCGCACGGCAGAGAGCAGTTCGAGGTCGAACCCCGAAAGGGTGCCGTCCGCGTCCATCGAGTTCAGCAGGATCTCCCCGGCGCCCAGCTCGGCGGCCTGCGCGCTCCACGCTATCGCGTCACGCCCCGTGCCCCGCCGGCCACCATGAGTGGTCACCTCGAATCCCGACTCCGTGGCCGTGCCGTCCGGCACCCGGCGGGCATCCACCGACAGGACGAGCACCTGACTGCCGAAACGATCCGCTATCCGGGCGATCAGGTCCGGATCGGCCAGTGCCGCGGTATTGACCCCGACCTTGTCCGCTCCGGCACGCAGCAGCCGATCGACATCCTCGACCGTGCGGACTCCGCCTCCCACGGTCAGCGGGATGAACACCTGTTCGGCGGTCCTGCGCACGACGTCGTAGGTGGTCTCGCGTGAGCCCGATGAGGCGGTGACGTCCAGGAAGGTCAGTTCATCGGCTCCCGCGGCGTCATACGTCCGTGCCAGTGCGACGGGATCGCCGGCATCACGCAGATTCTCGAAGTTCACACCCTTGACCACGCGACCGGCGTCCACGTCCAGACACGGGATGACCCGTACCGATACCGTCATTGCATGCCCTCCGTGGGTGAAGCAGGATCTGCCGACGCGGTCGGCTGGTCGGTCGCGGCGCCCGCGGTCGTGGCAGGCACCGACGCCGCCAGCACATCGATCACGTAGACCATGGTCTCGTCCTTGAGCTTGCCCTCGGTCAGCCCGAAAGCCTGCCCGGGCGGAACGATCACCAGGACCCGGCTCCCCACAGGGACTTCGGTCAGCGCCGAGTCCAGACCCTCGATGAGCGCATCCGCACCGATCGTCACGGTCGCCGGCAGCGTCCCGGCTGTCCAGGTCGAATCCGAGACCTTGCCCGTCGACCATCTGGCTGCCACATATCTGATCACCGCGGTCTGTCCCGCCTGCACCTGGGGGCCCTCCCCCAGCATTAGCGGCACCGTGGTCAGCACCTGAGGAGCCTTGGCCTTCGGGTCGATGTGGATGACAGGCGTGCCGTCCTCACCTGTGGTCACCTCAGGGACGTCACCGCCGTCGCCTGAGGTGGTCGGGATGTCCGTGACCTCAATGCCGCTGGCTTCCAGCGGAAAGACGTCGATCGTCATCACGAGTGGCACCGTGTCCGCCACCACGTGCAGGACCCTGCTTCCCACGCGCACTCCCTTCAGGGAGTCATACAGGTCGCTGCCTAGGGCAG
>JAATES010000182.1 GCA_015655615.1 Actinomycetales bacterium | reverse complement strand
GCGAAGCCGACGGCGGTACCGACGCGCTAGACTGTTGACTCGAACCCGTCATTCATCGGAGGACATCTGTGTCTGGAACCGTCGCTGCACCCATTGGCATCACCGACCCGCCCATCGACGACCTGCTCACCCACGTCGACTCGAAGTACGCGCTGGTACTGTTCGCCGCCAAGCGCGCGCGTCAGATCAATGCCTACTACTCTCAGTTGGCCGAGGGCCTGCTGGAGTACGTCGGGCCGCTGGTCGACACCCGCATCCAGGAGAAGCCGTTGTCGATCGCGATGCGTGAGATCAATGAGGGCCTCCTGACGCTGGAGAGCATCGAGGTCCCCGCCGAGGACGCCGACGCGATCGCGGCCGCCGCTGCGGACGCTGCTGCTGAGCTCTGATCTGCTGACCGAGCAGTCGCTGAGGTCGCGAGGCCATGAACATCATCCTGGGCGTCAGTGGAGGCATTGCCGCCTATAAGGCTGTCCTGGTGGTACGGGCGCTGAGCGAACGTGGGCATACCGTACGGGTCGTGCCGACGGCCAATGCGCTACGGTTCGTGGGCGCCCCCACCTGGGAGGCGCTGACCGGTCGCCGGGTGACCGCGGAGGTCTTCGAGAACGTCGCCGACGTGGAACACGTGGCGCTCGGACGGTGGGCTGACGTGATCGCCGTCGTCCCGGCCACGGCAGATCTGATCGCACGGGCCGCAGCGGGCCGCGCCGACGACCTGCTGACCGCGACGTTGCTGACGTCTCGTGCTCCTGTGCTGATGGCTCCCGCCATGCATACGGAGATGTGGCAGCACCCCGCCACCGTCGCGAACGTGGCGCTGCTGACCTCACGGGGGGTCCGGATCGTGCCGCCGGACGATGGCCGGCTGACAGGTCCGGACTCGGGACCGGGCCGATTGCCTGATCCGCAGGTGATCGTCTCGGAGATCCTCGCCTGCGCGGCCGGCGTGCAGTCATCCCGGCGGTCGCGGAGCGACACAGCAGAGGTGGTCGGGGAGTTCAGGCCGTTGACGGGCCGAACGGTGGTGATCTCTGCGGGTGGGACCCGCGAAGCGCTCGATCCGGTGCGCTATCTCGGCAACCGGTCGTCTGGACGTCAGGGATTCGCCCTGGCTGAGGTCGCCGCCCGGCTCGGTGCGGAGGTCTCCCTCGTGGCTGCCAACACGACCCTGCCGGTTCCCGAGGGCGTGCGTCTGACGGAGGTGGTCAGCACCGCGGAGCTTCACACCCAGATGGTCTCGCACGCCAGGAACGCCGACGTCGTCGTCATGGCGGCGGCGGTCGCCGACTTCCGGCCTGCCGCACCGGAGCCGCACAAGATCAAGAAGGGGGCGGATGGCGCGGTCGCCCCGCTTCAGCTGATCGAGAATCCGGACATCCTGGCTGAATTGGCGGGCAGGCGCCGTCGGCCTCAGCAAGTGGTGGTGGGCTTCGCCGCTGAGACCGGCGATCATGCCGGGTCCGTCCTGCAACTCGCCCAGGCCAAGGCACGACGCAAGGGGGCGGATCTCCTGGTGGTCAACGACGTCAGCAATGGACAGGTGTTCGGCAGTGGAGACAACGCCGTCACGCTCCTCGATGGCAGGGGTGTGCCTCTGGGCACGGTGTCCGGCTCGAAGACCGAGGTGGCCGAGGCGGTCTGGGCAACCGTCATCGAGTTACTCGGAGGGCCTGATCACGAGCCAGCCGGCTAGCTCTTCGTCGCTCCGATCAGCACACCGCCGACTGCGACCATCGCCAGGCCGGAGAGCACGAACATCAGCTCCCGACGGGTCTTGTGCTCCTTCAGGAAGATCAGTCCTCCGAGGGTGGAGATGATGACGTTCATCTGCGACAGCGTCCACCCGACCGCAAGGCCGTTGCGCTGGACCGAGATCAGCATGGCGACATTCGCTACTGCGAAGAGCACTCCGGTGACGAGGTTGAGCCGCGTTGCACGACCGAAGATCTGCAGCTCCGTCGCGAGCTCCTGCCGGCGAGAGGTCAGCGAGCTCAACGCCCATGTCCCGGCACACATCATGACGGCCTGCGGCCCTAGCACGTCCCAGCCCTCGATGTGAAAGATCTTTCCCGATGAGGCATACAGCACGAAGCCGGCCGAGGAGACCACCAGGAAGAGCAATCCGG
>JAATES010000111.1 GCA_015655615.1 Actinomycetales bacterium | reverse complement strand
CTCGGCCTTGGGCCGCTTGCGGATCTCCAGCCCGAAGGCGACGTTCTTGGCCACCGACATGTGCTTGAACGCCGCATAGTGCTGGAACACGAAACCCACGTTGCGCTTCTGCGCCGGGATCTGCGTCGCGTCCACGCCCTCGATCTCCACCGTTCCGCTGTCGGCGCTCTCCAGGCCCGCAATGATGCGCAGGAGCGTCGACTTGCCGCCGCCGCTCGGCCCGAGCAGCGCAGTCAGTCCGCCGCTGGGGATGGTCAGATCGATGTCGGACAGTGCGACGAAGTCGCCGAAGGTCTTGTTGATCCCGATGATCTCAATGCCCACGGTTGTGCTCCTTTGGACGCAGGATGGTCACCACGACGAGTGCCGCCACGGCGATCAGTGTGAGCAGGAAGGATGTGGCGTAGGCGCTGCCCTGCTGGAAGTTCAGATACTTGTCCTCGACGACCAGGGTGGCGGTCTGAGTCTGCTGGCTGATGTTCCCTGAGACGATCTTGACCGCTCCGAACTCGCCGAGGGACCGTGCCAGGCTCAGCACGATGCCGTAGACCAGCGCCCAGCGGATCGAGGGCAGGGTGATCCGCCGGAAGGTCTGCCAGCCATTGGCCCCCAGGGACCGGGCCGCCTGCTCCTGGTCCATGCCGATCTCCTGCAGCACGGGGATCACTTCACGGATGACCAGCGGCAGGCTCACGAACGTGGTCGCCATGACGATGCCCGGGGTGCTGAAGATGACAGGGATCCCTGCGGACTCCAGTGCCGGGCCGAACAATCCCGTCCGTGGCCCATAGGCCAGCAGGAGGGCGAGTCCCACGACCACCGGGGAGACCGACAGCGGCAGGTCGATGAGCACGCTGAGCACCCGGCGACCGGGGAACTCATACCTGACCAGCAGCAGCGAGATCGTCACGCCGAACACCGTGTTGATCAGCACCGCCCAGAATGCGACCTCCACCGTGAGACGCAGGGCGCTGGTGACCGCAGGATCCTGCATGGTCGAGACCAGGTGACCGCCATCGCTGAAGGTGTGGATGGCGACGAGCGACACCGGCCAGATCACCAGGAAGAACAGGTACACGATCACCAGGAGCCGGCGGATGTACGTGCCCGGGGTACGCCGGGTCAGGACTGTCCTAGCCATGTCGCGCCACCTTCCGCGAGATCAGGTCCAGAACGACGATGGCCGCGAGTGCCACGACCAGCAGGATGACGGCGACTGCGGCCGCGGCCGCGGGATTGTCGTTCTCGATGTAGCTGAAGATGCGTACCGAGGCGACCTCGGACGTGAACGGAAGGTTCCCGGAGAGCAGGACCAGGGCGCCGTATTCGCTGATCCCGCGAGCGAAGGCCAAGGTGGCCCCCGCCGTGATCGCCGGTGCGAGGCTGGGGAGGATGACCCGGCGCAGCGTGGTGAGCCGGCTCGCGCCCAGGGATGCCGCGGCCTCCTCGACCTCGGGCTCCAGTTCCATCAAGACGGGCTGGACCGTGCGCACCACGAAGGGCAGCGTCACGAACAACAGGGCGAGGAAAACCGAGCTCTCGGTGTTGGCCACGTCGATGCCGAGCGGGCTGTTGGGGCCGTAAGTGCTCAGCAGCACCAGTCCGGCGACGATCGTCGGCAGCGCGAACGGGATATCGATGATGATCTCCAGCACGCGCTTCCCGACGAAGTCGTCGCGTACCAGTACCCACGCGATCACCGTTCCCACGACGGCATTGATCACCGTGACCAGCAGCGCCTGGCGTACGGTGAGCTCCACGGCCGCCGCAGTCTGCGGGTTGCGCAGGGTCTCAGCGAAGATGCCCCAGCCACCCCCCGCGGCCTGGATGATGATCAGAGCCAGGGGGATCAGGACCAGGATGCTGAACCACACCAGGCTGAGACCTAGGCCGACCGAGGCCGGGCGGTCCAGGGTGCTGGTGAGCCGGGGGCGACGCCTTCGCGTCGCCCCCGGCTGCACCTCGTCGCGAACCGTCATCAACTCAAGCCTGCAGCGTTCTGCAGCGTGGTGATGATGCCGTCGTCCTCGTTGAAGAACTTCTTGTTGACCACAGTCCAGCCGCCCAGGTCCCCGTCGATGGTGAAGAGCTTGGACACCTCGGGGAACGGGTTCTTGGGATCGTTGGCACCCGGTACCTCCCCGACGGTGACGCCCTCGACCGACGCCAAGGGGCGGAAGCCCTTGGAGACGTACTGCTCCTGGCCCTCGGGGGTCAGCACATAGTCGAGGAAGGCCTTGGCCTTCGGGTCGGCGGTCTTCAGCACAGCCGCGGGATTCTCGATCAGCAAGGTGTCGTCGGGAACGATGTAGTCGATCTTCTCGCCGTTCTGACGGGCCAGGATCACCTCGTTCTCGTAGGAGATCAAGACGTCGCCGGTACCGCTCTGGAAGGCCTGGGTCGCGTCCCGTCCGCTGCCCGGGAAGGCCTTGACGTTGGCGAGCAGCTTGCCGAGGAAGGCCGAGGCCTCCTCCTCTGTGCCGCCGGCAGCGATGACGTGCTGCCATGCCCCCAGGATGTTCCAGCGCGCGGCGCCTGAGGAGCCCGGGTTGGGGGTCACGATCCCGATTCCCGGTTTGATCAGGTCGTCCCACCCGGTGAT
>JAATES010000133.1 GCA_015655615.1 Actinomycetales bacterium | reverse complement strand
CCTGCTCGTCGACCGCGAGGCACTGAGCCAGGCCCAGCAGGCCGGCGACGTCCTGGAGGCGAACGCGGTCCTCATGTCCGCCTACAACACCGACGTGCGCCCACTGCTCGCCGGGATCCGTGAGGACAAGGGACTCGCGGCCGACCCCATCGCCGCCTTCAAGGCATCGGGGTACGAGGCAGAGGTGTCCGCATCACGGGCAGGTGGCAAGCAGGCCGGCTGGGGAGCCTGAGCTCGCCTTGTCGGACCATCCGCAAACCCGGAAGACAGAAAGGCACGGTGACCTCGGTGAGGACACAATCTGGCAGCAGACGAACCGCCCGCGTGATCGCCATCGATCTGGGGGCGTCGAGTGGCCGCGTCCTGGCCGTCGAGGTCGGCCCTGACGTGCTGGAACTCACCGAGGTGCACCGCTTCGCGAACAACGCCGTCGACGTGGACGGGACCCTGTGCTGGGACATCCTGCACCTCTACGGCGAGATCGAGGTCGGGCTCCGGCTCGCCGCTGCTGCCGGGCCGGTGGATGCCCTCGGCATCGACTCGTGGGCGGTGGACTACGGACTGCTGGATGCGGACGGGCGATTGCTCGGCAACCCGGTGAGCTACCGCGACGATCGCACGATCGGAGTCCCCGAGAAGGTCTGGGAGCGGATCGGTCCGCGGGAGCTGTATGAGGTGACCGGTCTGCAGCATCAGCGGTTCAACACCGTCTTCCAGCTGGCGGCGCAGTCCGGCACGGCGCAATACCGGGCTGCGAGCAGGCTGCAGATGATCCCTGATCTGGTGGCCCGCTGGCTCACCGGCCGGGAGAGCGCCGAGGTGACCAACGCCTCCACCACTGAGCTGTTCGACGTCCGCGGCCGGACCTGGTCCGCGGAGGTCCTGCAGCGACTCGGCCTCGATCCGGCGCTCTTCGTGGCGCCGGTCGAACCCGGCACGGTCATCGGCCCGGTGACCGACCGGGTCGCCACTCGCACCGGACTGCGGCCTGGCACGCCAGTGGTGGCAGTCGGCTCGCACGACACCGCATCCGCGGTCGTGGGAACGCCCGCGACGGACAGCGCCTTCGCCTACGTCTCATGCGGCACCTGGTCCCTGGTCGGGCTGGAACTGGACCAGCCCGTGCTGTCCGAGGAGAGCAGGCAGGCCAACTTCACCAATGAGCTCGGAGTCGACGGCACCGTCCGCTACCTGCGCAACGTCATGGGTCTCTGGCTCCTGCAGGAGAGCATGCGCACGTGGGCCGAACAGGGCACGTCCGTCGACCTCCCTGCCCTTCTCGCGTCCGCAGCGCGCGAGGATCCCCGCGCCGCACTCATCGACGCCGACGACGAGCGGTTCCTGGCGCCCGGGAACATGCCGCAGCGCATCGCGGACGCCGTCGCCGAAGCCGGAGGCCGAGTACCCGTCACTCCGGCCCAGGTGACCCGGTGCATCCTCGATTCCCTGGCGCAGGCCTATGCGCGGGCCGTCACGGACGCCAGCCGGCTGGCCGGACGCTCCGTGGACACCTTGCACATCGTCGGTGGCGGCTCGCTCAACACCCTGCTGTGCCGGCTCACCGCGGACGCCACCGGTGTGACGGTGATGGCCGGGCCGACGGAGGCGGCCGGCCTCGGCAACGCGCTGGTCCAGGCGCGGGCACTGGGCGCCGTCGACGGCGACCTCTTCACGCTGCGCGCCCTCATCGCCCGGACCCAGGACGTCCGGCCGTACGCACCCGCCGCCGTGGCGGTGTCGCCTGGCTGACCCAGACCTCTCGGGTGGCGTTCCCCGCGCACCCCTCCTTGATGATTTCACCCCTCCTTGATCTCACCCCTGCACCTCAGAACCCGAAGGCCCGCCACCTACCGACGGACCTCAGACGAAAGGCCGATCCTGATCATGTCCCACCTCACCTTGACCGATGCCCTCGACGCCATGGGCAAGGCCGGCATCCGCCTCGACCAGATCCATGCGTGCGAGGCCGGCGCCGGCAACATCTCGGTGTCGTTCGGCGGCACCGTCGATCTTCGCGAGCTCTTCCCGGAGACCGAGGAGTACATGCTGCCCATCGCGGTGCCCGGCTTGGCCGGTCGCACGGTGCTCGTCACCGGCTCGGGCAGCCGGCTGCGTGACGTCGCCGACGACCCCGCCGCCAACGTCGCGGCCGTCGTGGTCCACGAAGGCGGCCGGACCGGCACGTTGCACTCGAGCCCCCGGCGCACCTGGGTCCAGCCGACCAGTGAGTTCAACTCCCACCTGGGAGTCCACGAGGACCAGGTGGTGCGCCGCGGCGTCGATTTCCAGGCCGTCATCCACGCCCAGCCGCCATACCTGGTCGCGCTGAGCCACATCGCCGACATCAACGAGACCGTCGCCTACTCCAAGCGCGTGCTGCGGTGGGAGCCCGAGGCCATCGTGCAGCTCCCCGACGGTGTCGGAGTGCTCCCGTTCATGGTCCCGGGTTCCCGGACCCTCATGGAGAACAACGTCCGCTTTCTGCGTGACCACCAGCTCGTGCTGTGGAGCAAGCACGGCATCATGGTCCGGTCGGACCTCTCGCCCCTTGCCGCCGTCGACAAGGTGGAGTATGCCGAGACTGGGGCGATGTACGAGCACCTGAACACCGTCGCCGGCTCTCCCTCCACCGGGCTGTCGGACGCGGAGCTCAAGGCCGTCGTCGACGCGTTCGGGATCGAGACCACGCTCTACTGAGACGGCTCCGCCGCCGACGCCAGTGCAGTGGCGGCACGACCGGGGCGATTGTCGCCCTCACGCCATGGGGCACCACATGTGCCCCTCACACAGAGAAGGTGCATGATGGTCAACCGCATGATCTGGAATCAGACCGCGTACTTCGGTGCCGGTGCGATCAAGGAGATTCCCAGCGAGCTCAGGGGCCGCCGGTTTCACAAGGCACTGGTCGTCTCCGACCAGGTGCTGCTCGACACCGGTGTCACCGCCCGGGTGACCGGATTGCTCGACGCTGCCGGATTCCCCTACGAGATCTACAGCGACGTGCTGCCGAACCCGCCCATCGAGAACGTCCAGGCAGGGGTGCGGGCCTTCGCGGCCTCCGGCGCCGACGTGCTGCTCGCCATCGGCGGCGGTTCCCCGCAGGACACCTGTAAGGCGATCGGCATCATCACCGCCAACCCGGAATTCTCCGATGTGCGATCGCTCGAAGGCGCGGCCGCCACACCGAACCCCTCGGTGCCGATCATCGCGGTGCCGACCACAGCCGGAACCGCGTCCGAGACCACGATCAACTACGTCATCACGGACACGGAGCGGCAGCGCAAGTTCGTCTGCGTCGACCCGCACGACATCCCGATCCTCGCCGTGGTCGATCCCGAGATGATGGCCAGCGCACCGCGCGGCCTCAAGGTCGCGACCGGGCTGGACGCCTTGACCCACGCCATCGAGGGATACACCACCAAGGGCGCCTTCGAGCTGTCCGACATGTTCCACCTCAAAGCCATCCAGATGATCGCGCGGGCGCTTCCCCGGGCTGCGGACGGCGACCCCGAGGCCGCCAATGACATGGCCATGGCGCAATACATCGCCGGCATGGGCTATTCGAACGTCGGGCTGGGCCTGGTCCACGGCATGGCACACCCCCTGGGAGCCTTCTACAGTGCGCCGCACGGCGTCGCCAACGGCATTCTGCTAGCGCCTCTGATGGAGTTCAACAAGGACTTCACCGGGGAGAAGTATCGCGACATCGCCGCGGCGTTCGGAGCAGCCGGCGCCGCGACCGCGCCGTTGGCCCAGGCCCGGGACGCCGCTGTGGCGGCCGTTGCCCAGCTCACCCATGACCTCGGCAACCCGACCACGCTGCGGGAGGTGGGCGCCAAGGAGGAGGACCTGCCGGCCCTCGCACAGGCAGCCTTCGAGGACGTCTGCACCGGAGGCAACCCCCGTGAGGCGACCGTGGCCGAGATCGAGGCACTGTACCGCTCCATCTTCTGACCGTGGGGGCGCCCGGGACGGCACGGGTTCCGGGCGCGATCGTCGCGGGCTCACCCGGCTCCTACTGCGCCCCTGCCCACAGCGCCCATGGGTCATCCCCGGACAGTCCGGCGACAGCGGACTGCTCCAACAGCGCCGGGACGCTGGCGGGATCGGTGACGCCATGCGGGATGACCGCGATCTCGTCGCTCGCGAACGGCTGCATGAAGGGCAGTAGCCAGTTCGACGTGTTCGCGAGCGAGGCACCCAGCAACGGATACTGCCGGGCGGCGAGAAGGGAGGGAATGTCGACCCCCGGGTTGCGCTCGAAGAAGCTGGCGGACAGCAGACGGCGCACAGTGAGGTCGAGTCCCCCGAGTGCGCTCAGGCGGTTGACCTCAGTGAGCGCGCCCGCTGCGGATGACTGCAGGATGACGGACGACTCGAGCCCGCGAGCGACCACGGACTCCACCACCTCATCCGCCTCGGCCGCCTCTTTGACCTCAGCGAAGAGGATGGCGCGTCCCCCGAACTCGTCCAGGAACTCGTCCCAGGTCATCGGGGTCCCGTAGGGTCCGCCCGGATAGGCCGGGGCGACTCTGAGCGCCTTCCACTGGGCGAGCGTGAGCGCTGAGACCTGCTTCGTCACCGGCAGGCCCTGCTGATCGACCAGAGTGCGGTTGGTCGTCGCATCATGGAGGAGCACCAAGGTGCCGTCCGAGAGCCTGCGCAGATCCGCCTCGATGGCAAACCCGGTACTGCTTGCCGCCTGGTAGGCCTGGCGCGATGCCTCGGGGTAGCGAGACCTGCCGCCACGGTGCGCGATGACGAGTGGCACTCTGTTCCGGAGCACCGTCTGGACGTCGGTGACCCCGAGGAGTGGACCGGTGGCCAGCGTGGTGGTGACGCCGATCGCCGGAGAGGTCGCCTGAGCGAAGAGGCCCTTGACCCGTGGCACACTGAGGCGCCAGTCGGTCCGGCCGCCCTGTCGTGGAGGCAGCGTGAGGCTCACCGCACTGGACGTGGCCTTCGTCGCCGTCACCACGGTCTGCACCGTCTCCCAGCCACCCGTCACCGAGCTCCGCTGCTGGAGGTTCACGGACCGGCCGCGGGCCGGGGTGACCACGGCCCTGATCACCCCGGGCGATGCCGCGGTGGCTGCCACCGACGAGGGCAGGCCCGTGATGGTGGTCACGGCCGGTGCCGCGGTCGAGACCGAGAAACCGCGGACCTTCTTGCTCACCCGCTTCGTCTCGCTCGAGACCAGCCGCCAGCTCGACGTGCCCACCTCCGTCGCCGGCACGGACACCGACACCGTCTTCGAGCGGGCGCCCTTGACCTGCACCGTCTTCATCGTGCGCCACGTGCCACCCACCGACTGCTGCAACCGCACCGTTCGATCGAAGGCCGGCTGCACCGTCAGT
>JAATES010000106.1 GCA_015655615.1 Actinomycetales bacterium | reverse complement strand
GGACGAGCGTCGCTGCGCCACGCCCGCATGGCATCGACAGAGGTGAAGACCGGCAGGGCCTGCCGCCCATCGGAGACGGCCACCGCGACGATCCCGGCTGACGCCTCCCGAGGGCCGGTTGCCGCGGTGTCAGCTTGAGCCAGCACCGGCACCAAGAGTCGCTCCTGCGCCAATGCGGCAACCACAGCGGGAAGGCCGATGCTCCCCTGCGAGTATCCCGCGAGCATCCCGGCGAGCTCGGCGTGAGCCGTGCCGTCATCGCGAGCGAAGGCGGAACCGGGGGGCAACGCCCTGCCTGAGCCCGATGGGGTCACGGCCGGCCTGCGACGTCCAGCGCCTGCGCCAGGGTGAAGGCACCCGCATACAGCGCCTTGCCCACGATGGCGGAGTCCACACCCTCACCGACCAGCCCACGCAGCACCGCGAGGTCCTCCAGGCTCGAGATGCCCCCGGAGGCCACCACCGGTGCCGATGCGCGGGCCGCGACCTCCCGCAGCAGCTCGACATTCGGGCCGCGCAAGGTGCCATCCTTGGTCACATCGGTGACCACATAGCGTGAGCATCCGGCCGCATCCAGACGAGCCAGCACCTCCCAGAGGTCACCGCCCTCTTCGGTCCAGCCCCGCGCGGCCAGGGTGGTGCCGCGAACATCGAGTCCCACCGCCACCTTGTCGCCCTGCTCTCTGATGACCTTCGCCGTCCACTCCGGGTTCTCCAGGGCAGCAGTGCCGAGATTCACCCGGGCACAGCCCGTCGCCAGGGCCCGTTCCAGCGACTCGTCATCGCGGATGCCCCCAGAGAGCTCGACGGCCACATCGAGCCGTCCCACGACCTCCGCGAGCAGTTCCGCGTTGGACCCGCGACCGAAGGCGGCATCGAGATCCACGAGATGGACCCACTCCGCCCCGCCACCCTGCCAGTCCAACGCGGCGGTCAGCGGATCTCCGTACGAGGTCGCGGATCCCGCCTCTCCCTGGACGAGCCGGACGGCCTGGCCACCGGCCACGTCGACGGCGGGCAACAGAACCAGACGGGGTTCACTGAACTCGGGCATGATCTCGCATTCTGTGGTGAGTCGATGACGTCAGAGGGTGTCGAGCCAATTGGCCAGCAGCCGAGCCCCGGCATCGCCGGACTTCTCGGGATGGAACTGTGTGGCGCTGAGCGGGCCGTTCTCCACCGCAGCCACAAACGGACCACCGTGATCGGACCACGTCACCAGGGGGGCCGAGACCGCCGCCCTGACAGGCACGTCGTCGCTCAGCGTGAAGGTACGCGCAGCATACGAGTGAACAAAATAGAAGCGCTCCTGCCCGATGTCGCGGAACAAGCGCGAAGACTCGGGCGCCGAGACCGTGTCCCATCCCATGTGGGGAACCACCGCGGCCTCGAGGCGGTCGACCACCCCGGGCCATTGCCCGAGCCCCTCGGCGGCGTGACCGTGCTCGACTCCCGAGTCGAACATGATCTGCATGCCGACACAGATTCCCAGGACCGGCAGACCACCGGCCAGCCGGCGTTCCACGACCCAGTCGCCGCGCGAGGCCCGCAGCCCCGCAACACACGCCTCGAAAGCGCCCACCCCGTGGATGACCACACCGTCGGCGGCCATCGCTCGCCCCAGGTCCGCTGTGAGCTCCACCTCCGCACCCACGCGTTCCAGGGCGCGCACAGCCGATCGCACATTGCCGAACCCGTAGTCGAAGACGACCACCCGGGGCGCGCGCCGGGTCACCGCTTCTTGCCCTTCCCGCTCTTCGCCTGCCCGGCCAGCAGCCGAAGAGCCTTCCAGCGGGACACGTCTGCGCTAGCCATTGTTCCGGGCAGGTCGGCAACCTGGAGTGACCCGAGCAGCAACCCCTCGAGGTGGTCCGGGGCTCCCCCGCCGAGCACCAGCGCGGCCGGCACATCGGCCTGCTTGGCACCGTCCTGCCACCGGGTCGCCGCGAGCTTGGTGCCCGTGGCGGACAGCAGCAGCAACGGAACGCCTGCCACGGTCGTGGACAATGCTGCTGCCACCTGCGCGCCGGAGCCGGGTTCGACGACGGCGAAGGCACCGACCGTCGAGGGCACCGCGATCACGTCCAGCTTGTGCAGCGCACATGCGGCCGCCAGCGCCTCGGCGGTGGCGATCTGCGTGAGCACCACCTCAACCGTGGGGACGGCTCCGGCTCCGCCGGTGAGTTCGCTCAGGTCGTCGGGGACCGTCAGGCCGTCGAGACCGTCGTCGCCCGCCCCGTCGCCGCCAGCGGAGCGCGCGATCACAGTGAGCCTTTGGTGGAGGGGATCCCCACCACTCGGGGGTCGAGCTCCACGGCCGCGCGCAATGCTCGAGCGAGCGCCTTGAACTGCGCCTCCACGATGTGGTGCGGGTCCCGTCCGGCCAGCACTCGGATGTGGATGGCGATCCCGGCGTGGTGAGCGATCGACTCGAAGACGTGCCTGGTCAAGGATCCGGTGAAGTGGCCACCGATCAGGTGGTACTGCTGGCCCTCGGGTTCCCCGGAGTGTGCCAGGTAAGGGCGGCCCGAGACGTCGACGACCGCCAGTGCCAGTGCCTCGTCCAAGGGGATCGTGGCCTCTCCGAACCGCGAGATCCCGGACTTGTCCCCCAGCGCGATGCGCAGTGCCTCACCGAAGGCGATCGCGGTGTCCTCCACGGTGTGGTGCACGTCGATGTCCGTGTCACCGGTGGCGCGGACCGTCAGATCGATCAGCGAGTGGCGGCTCAGTGCCGTCAGCATGTGGTCGTAGAACGGCACGGAGGTGGAGATGTCCGACCGTCCGGTGCCGTCCAGGTCGAGCTCGACCGTGATCGAGGATTCGGACGTCGTCCGCTCGATGCGTGCCGTGCGCGGGAGCGCGCCGGCGGTGTGCGACGTTGTGGTCACAGTCCTGCCACCTCCACCAGGGCGTCCTTGAACGCCGCCATCTCTTGCGACGTACCGATCGACACGCGCAACCAACCCTCCGGGCCCACCACCCGGATCAGGACCCCGCGGTCCAGCAGGCCCCGCCACACCGCCTGCCTGTCCGGAAACCGCCCGAACAGCACGAAGTTCGCATCGGAGTCGGCCACCTGCAACGGCTCACCACCCAGGGTACGGGTACGGAGCCAGGCGACCGTGGCGTCGCGTTCCTGCCGCAGCGTGTCCACCTGAGCCAGGAGTTCGTCGGAATGCTGCAGCGCGGCCCGTGCTGTCGCCTGGGTCACCGCCGAGAGGTGATAGGGAAGCCGGACGATGCGCAGGGCATCGACCAGTTCCCTGCTGGCGGCGAGATAGCCCACCCGGGCCCCCGCCAGCGCGAAGGCCTTCGACATCGTCCGGCTCACGGCCAGGTTGGGGTGGTCGCCGAGGAGCTCGAGCGCCGAGGGCACGCCGGACCGGCGGAACTCGCCGTAGGCCTCGTCCACCACGACCACCGCCGGAGCGCCGTCGATGTCCACGGCGTCGGCTGCCGCCAGCACCACCTCCAACGTCTCCGGTGGCAGCGCGGTTCCAGTGGGATTGTTCGGGCTCGTCAGGATGATCAGGGAGGGCCGCTCGGTGGCGATGGTCTGCGCGGCCCGCTGCGGATCGAGCGAGAAGTCGGCCTCGCGTCGTCCTGCCACCCAACGTGTGTGCGTGTCGCGGGCGTACTCCGGGTACATCGAGTACGTGGGGGCGAACGACAGCGCCGTGCGCCCCGGCCCGCCGAAGGCCTGCATCAGGTGCAGCATGACCTCGTTGGAGCCGTTGGCCGCCCAGATCTGCTCAGGCGCCACCCGCACGCCCGACTCGCCGGCGAGGTAGTCCGCGAGGCCGGCACGGAGGGTCAGGAAATCGCGATCAGGATAACGGTTGAGCGTGCTCGCAGCCGCGGCCACCTGGTCGGCGATGGTCGCGACCACGGCAGGGGACGGCGCGTAGGGGTTCTCGTTGACGTTCAGCAGCACCGGGACATCCAGCTGCGGTGCGCCGTAAGGCACCTCGTCGCGCAGTTCGGGACGCAGCGGCAGTCCGCGGGAGACGGTGGCAGGTGTGGTCACGGGTCCAGTCTACGAAACAGCGGACCACCTCGGTCAGTGGTCCTGGTGGGTGGACTGCGCAGGCCCGGTGTGGACCGGGGAGGCCGGAGCAGGCCAGCGGCCTAGGGTTGCCCTATGACCCCGCCACCCACACCCGATTCCGTCGCGCTCCGGCAGGAGGCCGAGGTCGTCCTGCGCCGGCTGGTCGGCCGGGCGGATGCCGCGCTGCGGGAGGATCAGTGGACGGCCATCGAGGCACTGGTCCGCGACCGGCGACGGGTGCTCGTGGTGCAGCGCACCGGTTGGGGCAAGTCCGCCGTCTACTTCGTGGCCACGGCGTTGCTGCGGGCCCGCGGCGCCGGGCCCACCGTCATCGTCTCGCCCCTGCTCGCGCTGATGCGGGACCAGGTCACTGCAGCGGGCCGTGCCGGCATCAGTGCCACGACCATCAACTCCGCCAACGTCGCCGAGTGGGAGGACATCCACCAGCAGATCGCGGCCAGGGAGGTGGACGTGCTGCTGTGCTCGCCCGAACGGCTGAACAACCCCGGATTCCGCGACGAGGTGCTTCCCCGCCTGGCCGCCGATGCGGGACTGGTCGTCATCGACGAGGCCCACTGCGTGTCCGACTGGGGTCACGACTTCCGCCCGGACTACCGGCGGATCCGGACCTTCCTGGCGGATCT
>JAATES010000219.1 GCA_015655615.1 Actinomycetales bacterium | reverse complement strand
GTTCCTGGTCGCATTGTCGATGACGTCACGATCGGTGCCGCTGTTCCTCGCCGGCCTCTTCATCAGCGACGTCTCCGGCCCGCTGGCCAATGTCCCCATCAACACCAATGCAGCAGCGATCCAGCGGCTCATCGGTCGCTCGATCCTGTCGCAGTTCCACGCCGCGTTCTCGATCGGAACGGTCCTCGGAGCCGGGGTCAGCTCGCTCTGCGCCCGTATCGGGGTCGACATAGGCGTCCAGATTGCTGCCGTCGCCCTGGTGACGGCCGTGGCGAGAGCCGCACACCGTCCGGATCGGCGTCATGGTCTTCGCCGGTTCCCTCTCCGAGGGCACGGCCACGACCTGGCTCGCGCTTGCCGTTGTCAGCGGATTCGCCGCGTCGGATGCTCGTGGCGCCCTGGTGCTCACCACCTTCACAGCGGCGATGACCCTGGTCCGCTTCGCCGGTCACATCGTCATCGACCGGCTCGGCCGGCAACGGACGATCATCGGCTCCGGCTTGCTCTCCATCGCCGGTCTGGCCACCTTCGCCTTCGGCCCGACGATGGCCCTGGCCTGGCTGGGAGCAGTCATCTGGGGCTGCGGCGCTGCGTTGCTCGGCCCGGTGGCCATCTCCGCCGCCTCCGATGACCCCCTGCGTGCTGCAGTGCGGGTCTCCGTCGTGACAGCATTCGGCTCGTTCGCGCAGATCGTGGCACCCCCGGTCCTGGGCTTCCTGGTCGATACCATCGGTGCCCGGCATATGCTCGCCACCATCATGGTGGCCATGGCACTGTGCGTGCTGTTGTCCCCGGCCGTCCGGCAGCCCGCCATGGAACCGCGCTGAGGCCATTCAGGCTTGATTCTGTGCCGCGTCCCGCGAGTCATCCGGGGTTTTCCCAGCATCGCACGTCAAGATCAGGTCATGTCAGGGTCTCCGTTGCACCGAGAGGGGATTTTCCCATGTCGTTAGCCACCATGCCGACGCCGCGCGTGTCCTCGGAAGACAACAGGATATTCGTGGTCCGTGGCACCGACGCGATCCTGGTCGCGCTCCGCGGACAGATCGACGCCTCCCTGCGGGACCAGGCCAGTCAAGCCCTCGCGGACGTCGCCCAATCCGACCGCGCAGTGGTGCTGGATCTGACTGACGTCACCGCGATCGACCAGTCCGGACTGGCTTTCCTCTGGCAGTTGGCCGCAGTCGAACGCGAGAACGGGTCACCCATCGTCCTGCGCCACCCCCCTGCGAAGGTCCTCAACGCCATGACCTCCCTGCATATGCTCGACAGCTTCGAGATCGCGGCGGACCCTCGCTCCTAGACCCGGCCTCCAGCGACTGGACGACGCAAGAGCGTCAGCCTCCGGCAGGCTACGGTGGTGCGGTGTTGATCTTGCTCCCGCCATCAGAGGGTAAAACGCCACCCCGGAGCGGCAAGCCCTTCCAACTCGATGAGCTGAGTCATCCGGCCCTCCACGCGCCACGTGCGCAGATCTTGCAGGAGCTCTCCGCAGTGAGTGCACACCCGGACGCCCTCAGCATCCTTAAGGTGGGAGCCTCGCTCACGAACGATGTGGCCGCGAACCTCAGCCTCGACCATGCCCCGGCCCGGGAGGCAGGGCAGGTGTATTCGGGGATCCTCTATGCCGCCGCGCGCTTGGACGCTGTGGCACCGGCACGGCTTCGCAGCAGCGTCCGCATCATCTCAGGACTGTGGGGTGTGCTCGATCCGACCGACCGCATACCGGCATACCGGCTCTCCATGGGGGTCTCCTTGCCCAGTACCGGGCCCTTGGGGACCTGGTGGCGCCCGCACCTGACGTCAGTGCTCGCCGCCGAGTCGGCGGGCCAGCTCCTCATAGACTGCCGCTCCAGCGCCTATCTGGCGGCCTGGCGACCACCCAGCTCAGCAACACGGGTATCGATCATGGTCGTCCGGGACCAGGGCGGGAAGCGATCAACCGTCTCACACCACGCCAAGCATCTCAGAGGGGTCCTTGCCGGGCATCTGCTCCGACACGAGGGCCCGCCCCCCACCGAAGTCGATTCCGTGATCGATCTGGCCCGCGAGCTGGTCGGTGCCCATACCGGTGGACCGGTCGATGACGCGATCGTCGCCGTCGAACGCCAGAGCCACTCCTCCGGTGACGTGGTGCTAGCCCTGATCACCCGCCGGCAATCCGGCGACTGATCAAACCGCACGCCTTCCGAGTCAGTCAGCCACGCGGATCAGCAGACGCCCGCACTCGGCGCATCGCACGACTGTCTCCGGTGACGCCGCAGCGACCTCGGCGAGGTCGGATGGCGACAGCTCCATTCGGCAGCCACCGCACCGCCGGCCTTCCAAAGGGGCGGCTCCGAGCCCACCGGACTGCTCACGTACTTTCTCGTACAGCGCGATCAATACCGGTGAGATCGCACCGACCACCGTGACACGTTGCGCGGAGACTGCAGCACGATCCAGATCGATCGCCGCAGCGGCCGCATCCCGCTCCGCCACAGCCTTCTCGCGCGCGTCCTGCGTGGCCTGCCGGGCACGCTCCAGCTTGCCCAAGGCATCCTCATGGGCCTCGAGCCGCTCCATGACGTCGAGTTCGATCTCCTCCAGCACCTCCTGACGGCGGGACAGCGAGGCCAGCTCATTGACCAGGGCCTGGGCGTCTTTGGCACTGACCGTACCCGAGTCAAGCCTTCTCTGGTCGCGAGCCGCCCGGGCTCGCACCTGTTCGACGTCGTCCTCCGCCTTGGTCAGTTCTCGGCGCAGGTCGCCTGCAACGGTCCGGGATGCGACCAGTGCCTTGTCCACATCAGCCAGCTCAGCGTCCAGGCCGGTAAGGACGGTCAGCACCGGCAGGGTCCGCCGTTGGTGGAGAAGCTGCTGAGCACGCGTATCGAGGCTCTGGACCTCCAGGAGTCGGCGCTGCTCGGACACGGGTGCGGTTGCCATCGCGGGTCCCTTCCTGGTACGTCGCCGTCGGAGGCAGGCGCACTCGCTGTTGAGAGTTCACAAGCCTGGAGCAGACCGGTCGGTCGGCCACACTGGCACGTCACCGTGCTGACGCAAGTCTACGAGTCGAATCGGGCCGTCCACGGATCGGTGCACCGGTCGCTGACCCGGATCTCGACAGCGGCTGACGAGTCACCGGCTGACAGGTCGGCGTCGAGGTCGCGTGCCGCGAGAGCGAGCCACGGCCATTCACTCGCAAAATGGGCCGTGTCTATGAGGTAGGGCCGTCCTTGCTCGAACACCGCTCGCTCTCGCAGCTCCGAGGCAGGATGGTGCCGCAGGTCCGACGTGACATAGACGTCGGCGCCGCTGGCACGGACGTCATCGAACAGCGAGTCACCGGAGCCTCCGAGCACGGCGACCGTCTCGATGGAGGCCGTGAGATCGCCGGCCACCCGGACGCCCTGTGCCGTGCGCGGCAGCGTTCGGGCGACGACCTGTGCGAATTCGCCCAGGGTCGTCGTCTCCGGCACCCTGCCCACCCGTCCCAGACCCGTCGATCCGGGTGAGCTGGCGAGCTCTAGAACATCGAAGGCAGGCTCCTCATAGGGATGGGCCGCTCTGAGTGCTGCGACGATCTGGGCACGTCGGCGACGGGGTGCCACCATCTCGAGTCGGTCCTCCGCAACCGACGTCGGCTCCCCCACCCGTCCCACGGCCGGACGGGCCCCGGCCTGCGGCGTGAAGCGCCCCGTGCCTGAAGAAAGCCACGAGCACTGCGCGTAGTCTCCGGCCTCGCCCGCACCGGCTGCGGCCAGGGCCACCGTCACCGCGTCGGTGTGCGGCTGCGGGACGAAGACCACGAACTTGTCCAACGGCGACTCCGCCGCTGCCACCAAGGGCCGGGTGTCGATCAGGCCCAATGCCTGCGCGAGGGCATCGGCGACGCCGTCGCGTGCCGCGTCCGCATTGGTATGCGCCGTATAGAGCGCACAGTCGCCACGAACCAGGCGGTGCACGAGCGAACCCTTGTAGGTGGTGGCTGCAACGGCGTGGACGGGCTTGAGAAACAACGGGTGGTGCGTGATCAGCAGGTCCGCACCCCACTCCAGTGCCTCGTCGACGACCTCGCCGACCGGGTCGACCGC
>JAATES010000033.1 GCA_015655615.1 Actinomycetales bacterium | reverse complement strand
TGGGGGTGGGGGGTCATGGCTTCTCCCAGGAAGTCAGGATGGCGGCACTATACGATTCGATGGGTTTCACGGTATCGGGCAACGGGTCAGATGGGCAGACACAGACGATGGAGATCGCGGGGATTCGCTCTGAGCGCAGCATGCACGTGCGCTGGGTGGTGATCGGTGGTGGTCCGGTGTCCCATCATCTGCGCCGTCGCTTGACGGATCCTGGGCAGCGGGACGACGTCCCCTCCGACGGGTCCGAGGCGCCTATGGTGCTCGTGCTCGTGGCCGACGACGGTGATTTCGCGGCGATCACCGGGCAGCGGCCCGACGTGCGCCGCGCCGGGATCATCCGTGACGTGCAAGACGCGCTGGCTCCGGGGCGCGAGGGCTCAGGACAGGGGTCTGTAGCGCAGAAGCCGCTTCGTGTCGTGGTGATCAGTTCCGCCGTGGTCTGCGGAGCGTCGTTGTCCCGGGGGGTGATCGAGGACTCGGATCCCGTGGTCACCGGGCACGAGCCGGGAATCGCGGGGGACCTGGCCTTGTACGAGGCATCGGTACGCGAGTCGCTGGACGGGTGGGGGGACGAGGCTCCGCCCTTGACGATGGTGCGGTGCGCCTCCTTGGTGGGCCCGGAGGTGGACACCATGATCACCAGGCACTTCGAGGCTCCGCGCCTGCTCGCTGTGCGTGAGGCGGACCGTCCCTGGCAGTTCCTGCATGTCGATGACCTAGTCACGGCGGTGCGGCTGGTCGTCGACCAGGATATCGATGGCGCGGTGACCGCAGGCGCAGTCCGCTCGTCGCCTGACGGGACGGTTGTTCCCGATGTCGAGCCGACCGAGACCGTGGCGCGGATCGCCAGCCGGCGCATCATCGCCTTGCGATCGTCGGCCGCCTTCTCCACCGCGGAGCGTCTGCACCGTACCGGGGTGCTGACGGCACCAGCCAGTGACCTCGCCTACGCCGTCTACCCCTGGACCGTCGGCAGCGCGACCTTGGCCGAGCACGGCTGGCGCTCAACCGTCAGCTCGGCGGAATGCACCTGGCAGATCGCGGACCAGGTACGCGGGCAACTGGGAATGGGCGGTCGTCGCTGGCGTTCCACGGGTGCGGCCGCGCTCGGCGCTGCCGGTGCGGCCGTCGCGCTGGTGGGCACGGCCGCATTGCTCCGGCAGTCGCACGGCCGGCGGTGACGCGCCGCCTCCCGTGCGCAGCCAGGGCATCCAGGATTGTCAGGCAGGATAGAGCGGTGCACTCGCTTCCCGTTCGGTCGGTCCAGACTCGTGTCGACCCGCGTCGTCGCCGAGGACGTATCGCTGCCGTCGTCACGGTGCTGGGAATAGCGCTCCTCGTCGTCGTGCCGATGCCCTACGTCGTGCTGTCCGCCGGGACGGTCAGCGACGTGTTGGGAACGACGCAGCTGGAGAAGGAGTCCGTGCCCATGATCTCCATCGATGGAGCCGCGACCTACCCGACCACCGGCAAACTCCTGCTGACGACAGTGGGGATCACAGGCAGTCCGCGTCAGCCTCTCGCGACGGCGCAAGTGGTCGCCAGCTGGTTCCGAGGCACCGAGACCGTGATGCCGTCAGAGCTGTACTACCCCCCCGACGTGGACCAGGACGAGGTCGATGCGGAGAACGCTGCGGACATGACGAACTCGCAGCACACGGCAACGGTCGCGGCGCTGACCGAACTCGGCCATGACGTTCCGGTGGTGCTGACGGTCGCCGCTGCCGTCGGCAGAGAGGACGCAGGGCTCCCCGCTGCGGAGACGGCGCGCCGCGCGGTGGACGTCGTGAAGGCGGGCGATGTCCTCACCAGCCTGAACGGACGCGCGGTCACCACCTATGCGAAGTTCATGGCTCAGGTCGCCGCATTGCCTGCGGATTCCGAGGTGACGCTGGTGGTGCGACGCAACGGCGCGGACACCACGCTGACCTTCGACACCTACGCCCAGACCGACCCGGATGGCACGACCGCCACGAGGCTGGGCCTGTCCCTCTCTCCGGCCTTCGACCCGCCGATCGATGTCAGTATCCAGCTCGGCGAGATCGGCGGTCCGAGTGCGGGCACCATGTTCGCACTCGGGATCATCGACAAGCTGACGCCGGGGTCGTTGACCGGCGGGCTGACCGTCGCGGGCACGGGGACCATCGATGCCGACGGCACGGTGGGGGCCATCGGCGGGATCGACCATAAGATGTGGGGAGCCCATGACGCGGGAGCCACCTTGTTCCTGGCTCCGGCCAGCAACTGTGCCGATGTGGCCGGTCATGTGCCGGCCGGCCTGGACGTGGTCGCGGTGTCGACCCTGCACCAGGCGCGGCTCGCAGTGGAGGCAGCGGCATCCGGGTCGCTCAGCGGGCTGTCGACGTGCGGCGCCGACGGCGAGGTCGTCGCGATCCGCTGAGGGACCGGGTTCGCGGCCTGGGGCGGCCTGCGCTCGTCCGAGACCCGTGGGACCCTTGCAGGACAGCTTGACCGTAGCCAGAGCGTTTGGCATGCCGTACCCAGCTTCGACCGACTGTGCAGAGAGGTAAGAACACCGTGACGTCCACGACCCCTAGCCCCACACGAGGCAGGCCGCGCGACGCCGGAGGCCGACGTCTCGGTCCTCTGGCCACCACGATCCTGGTGATAGCGGTGGTGGTCGCGCTGACCCTCGTCGCCGCGCAGGTCGTCACGGAGTACTGGTGGTTCGACGAGGCCGGCTATTCCCGGGTGCTGCTGACCGAGTGGGGCACCAAGCTGGTGCTGTTCCTCGTCGGGGCCCTGTTCATGGGCGCTGCGCTATGGGGCAACGTCGTGCTGGCACACCGCAAACGGCCGGTCTACGCGGACACGGCCGCGCGTGTCGGCCCGATGGATCAGTATCGCAATGCCTTCGAGCCGTTGCGCCGGTTGGCGACGATCGCAGTTCCGCTGATCATCGGGCTCTTCGCCGGACTCGCGATGGCAAGCCGGTGGCAGGAGATCCAGCTCTGGCTGCACGGCCAGTCGTTCGCAGAGACCGATCCGCAATTCCACCTCGACCTGTCGTTCTACGTGTTCACGCTGCCAGCCCTGCAATTCCTGCTGTCGTTCGTCACGGTGACGGCTGTGCTGGCTCTGATCTTGACGGCCTTCATCAGCTATCTCTACGGCGGGTTCCAGATCCGTCAGCTGCCCCATGCGCGGCCGACCGTGGCGGTCACGTATGCGGCGCGGATGCACTTGTCGATCCTGGGTGCCGTGGTGATGGTGCTCGTGGCCGCGCATTTCTGGCTCAGCCGTTACGCGACGTTGATGTCAGCGACGGGAGTGGCGCAAGGCGCCGATTACACGGCGGTGCATGCGGGCATCCCCGCTCGCACGATCCTCGCGGGGGTGGCGCTGGTGGTGGCAGCGCTGTTCGTCGCGGTGGGAGTGCGCGGAAACTGGCGACTGCCCGCACTCGGGCTCGGTCTGATGGTGATCACCGGCCTGCTGATCGGAGTCGCCTACCCCACAATCGTGGCCCGCTTCCAGGTGCAGCCCAACGCCCAGGAGCTCGAGGCGCCGTTCATCCAGCGCAACATCGATGCGACCCGGACGGCCTTCGGCCTGAATGACATCGACGTGCGAGACTACGCGGCGACCACGACGGCCGAGGCGGGAGCCCTGCGCGAGGACGCGGAGACGACCGCCTCCATCCGGCTGCTCGATCCCAATGTGGTGAGCCCGGCCTTCCGCCAGCTGCAGCAGAACAAGCAGTACTACAACTTCGCCGAGACCCTCGCGGTCGACAAGTACACGTTCGGAGACACCAGCCACGACACGGTGATCGGTGTGCGGGAGCTCAACATCGCCGGCCTGGGCGAGGACCAGCGCAACTGGGTCAACGAGCACACCGTCTTCACCCACGGCTATGGTGTGGTGGCGGCGTACGGCAACCAGGTGACGTCCGACGGCCGCCCGGCGTTCTTCGAGAGCGACATCCCCTCAGTCGGCAAGCTCAGTGACTCGTCCGCCTCGGAGTCCTATGAGGCCCGCATCTACTTCAGCCCGAATGCGCCGCAGTACTCCATCGTGGGATCGCAGAGCGGAACAGAGCCGTGGGAGCTCGACTATCCGGACGACAGCGCTGCAGGCCAGGTCAAGACGACCTTCCCCACGACGACCACGAGTGCGGGGCCGAAACTGGACAACTTCGCCTCCCGGCTGCTGTATTCGCTCAAATTCCAGTCCGAGCAGATCCTGTTCTCCGACCGGGTCAACTCGGATTCGCAGATCGTCTACGACCGCAATCCGGCCCAGCGGGTCAGCAAGGTCGCGCCTTACCTCACCTTGGACGGGCGGGTCTACCCGGCAGTGGTGGACGGTCGCGTGGTGTGGATCGTGGATGGCTACACGACGTCGGGCAACTACCCGTACGCGACGCGCCAGGCACTCGACTCGGCCACCCAGGACTCCTTGACGCAGTCGTCGTCGAGCGTCGACGCGCTGGAGGCGGACCAGGTCAACTACCTCCGCAATTCGGTCAAGGCCACCGTGGACGCCTTCGACGGCACGGTGACGCTCTATGCCTGGGATGACACCGACCCGGTGCTCAAGACCTGGCAGCAGGTCTTCCCCTCCACGGTGAAGCCGCTCAGCGAGATGAGCGCGGCTCTGATCAGCCACATCCGGTACCCGGAGGACCTCTTCAAGGTCCAGCGGACGGTCTTGGCCAAGTACCACGTCACGGATGCGGCGGCCTTCTTCACGGCACAGGACTTCTGGCAGGCGCCGAAGGATCCGACCGGATCGGTCGGCGGCACCACTGCGGCTGTCCAGCCTCCGTACTACGTCACGTTGCAGATGCCCGGTCAGGATGCTTCGTCCTTCTCACTGACCTCCACCTTCATCCCTGGGGGGAACTCCGATAGGCAGATCCTGACGGGATTCCTCGCGGCCGATGCCGATGCCGGGAACGTCGCGGGGGTGAAGTCTGCCGGCTACGGCAAGCTGCGGCTCCTCGTGCTG
>JAATES010000365.1 GCA_015655615.1 Actinomycetales bacterium | reverse complement strand
GGCGGCGGGGCCCCGCTGCTGGGCATCCTGAGTGGCGTAGGGAGCATGGGGGGCAAAGAATCCGAGGGTGTTGTAACCCCAGTAATTGGTCAGCCCCAGATCAGTGAGGTGGATCTCGGATTCGAAGGCCTGGATGGGAAGGAGCTCCAGCGTCGTGACGCCCAGAGAGCGAAGATGGTCGATCACCGCGGGGTGTGCGAGCCCGGCATACGTGCCGCGCAGGTCTTCGGGCACGTCGGGGAGGAGGGCCGTGAGCCCGCGGACGTGGGCTTCGTAGATGACGGTCTCGGCCCAGGGGATGCGGGGATGGCTCACCGGGGGGTGGTGCTCGAGTCCGCCGAGCACCACGCTGTGCGGTACAGCGTCGGCGTCGTCCCGCAGATCGGGTGGGCCGTAGGGGTCGCCCTGACCGGCGTCGTCCGCGACGTGACCCCGGGTGGACGGCGCGGGGTCCAGGTGGCCGGAGAATCCCCGGGCGTAGGGATCGGCCAGGAGCTTGGCCGGGTTGTGGCGGTGCCCGGTCCGCGGGTCCCAGGGGCCGTCTACGCGGAAGCCGTACCGCTGACCCGGGCGGATTCCCGGGATGTGCCCGTTCCATATTCCCCAGTCCACCGAGGTCAAGGGGTGACGCTTCTCGGTGAGCGTGCCGTCCGCTGCCCTCTCGATGGTGCAGAACGTCACCCCGGTGGCGTGTGTGGCGACCACGGCCACCTCGACGCCGTCCTCGGTCGGATGGACGCCCAGTCGCGGAGTGCGGGCATGGGTCGCAATCACCGGGGCAGTCATGATCCCATTGTGTCGCACCGTTCGGGGTGACCGATCCGGGGGCGTGTCTCAGCCGAGGTTGACGTTGTAGGGTGCTACTGAACCAGCGAGGAGTGTGGTCATGCGCGTCGTCGTGCCCGTGAAGTATGTGCCGGACATCCAATCCGATCGTCGTTTCGGTGCGGATGGACGCGTGGTGCGGGAGGCAGCAGAGGGATCCCTCAACGAACTCGACGAGGTGGCCGTCGAGTGTGCGCTCCGGCTCGTCGAGCGCCTCGACGATGAGGAGCGTGCCGCCAGTGAGGTCGTGGCCATCACCGTGGGTACGCCGGAGGCCGATCTCGCGTTGCGCAAGGCCTTCCAGCTCGGGGTGGACCGAGGCATCCGGCTCACGGACGAGGCCCTGGCTGGTGCCGACTACTTCGCAACGGCCACCGCCCTGGCCGCAGTGGTCCGTCATCTGAGCGACGAATCCGGGTCCGGTGTCGATCTGGTGATCACCGGCATGGCGGCGCTGGACGGGCTCGGATCAGTGGTCCCGGCGCTGCTCGCCGCAGAGCTCGACTGGCCGCAGTTGCTGCTGGCACGTCACCTCCGGGTGTCGGGGGGTGTGGCCAGGATTGAGCGGGAGCTGGACGGGGTGTCGGAAGAGCTTCAGTCGGGCATTCCCGCCGTGGTCTCGGTCACGGACCACATCGCGGCCCCGCGTTACCCCAACTTCGCCTCGATCCTGGCGGCCCGGAACAAGCCCATCGGAGTCCTCTCGACAGCCGATCTGGCAATTGCGACCTCTCCGGGGGTCTGGGCGCCGCGCACCGCGGTGGTCGAGGCCACTCCGCGGCCGCCGCGCGATCCCGTCCTCATCCATGTCGATGCGGGTGACGGCGGGCACGCACTGGTCGACTTCCTTGTCTCACGCGGTCTCGTGTGAGCCCCACGAATCTGCGGAGCATTCCCATGGCCTCTCTTCCCCGCAGCGAACCACACCTCGTCGCTGTCCTGATCGATTCCCCGGACGCTCCGCTGCGCTCTGCGGCCAGGGAGCTGCTGACCCTCGCCAGGAGCCTGGGCGACGTCGTGGCGGTCGCTCTGGCCGAGCCCACGGCCGAGGTCGTCGCGGAGGTCGCGTCCCATGGCGTGAAGCGCCTCGTCGTAGCCGAGTCCGGAGCCAGCGAGCATCTGACGCCCGTGGCCGCAGAGGCGCTGTCGGCAGCGGTCCGTGAGGTCGACGCGAGCATCGTGCTGCTGGCGACCAGCTTCGAGAACCGGGAGATCGCTGCCTTGACAGCGCGTGAGCTGGCCGCAGCCCTCATGGTCGACTCTCTTCCAGAGATCGAGGTCGAGTCTGGTCGCGTCCTGGCCAGCAGGCAGGTCTTCGCCGGAACCTGGAGGACGCGCAGCGAGTCTTTGACCGAGCGCGTCGTTGTGACGGTGCGCGCCAACTCCGTGACCGACGAGCAGGCGGAGCCCACCGCCGTCGAGGTCACTCGTCTCGTGGTGCAGCCCTCAAAGCGGGCTATCAGCGCGACGTTGGTCCGGCGCCACGTCCATGAGACGGTCTCGACGGAGCGTCCGCCGTTGGCGGGCGCCTCCTTCGTGGTGGCAGGTGGTCGCGGGACGCAGGGCGATTTCACACCGATCGACGACCTCGCCGACGCGCTCTCCGCAGCGGTCGGTGCGACCCGGGACGCCGTCGATGAGGGCTGGGTCGGGCACGATGCTCAGATCGGTCAG
>JAATES010000057.1 GCA_015655615.1 Actinomycetales bacterium | reverse complement strand
CCTCGCCTCAGCACGCCAGAAGATCAAGAATCCCAGCCCGAAGGACAGGATGGCCCACCCGAGCCCCCAGACCCACAGCTGGGGGTCAAGCGGAATCAGCGGCTCGTCCAGCACGGCCTGCCGTGCCAGATTCAGATAGACCGCCACCGGCTGATAGTCCAGGAGCAGCCCGATATGCGGGTTGTGCACGTAGTGCGACACCGGGAACAGCACTCCGGAGCCGTACATCACGAAGCGCAGCACAAAGCCGATGATGTTGGTGATGTCCGGGACAAAGGCCACCGCACGCGCGAGCATGAGGCCCACCCCGGCGCTGAAGGCGTAGAGCAGCACGACTGCAGGGGCCAGCAGCACGATCCGCCAGGTGAACGCGACGGGCGCCATACCGTCGATCAGTCCGCTGAGGTGGACGAAGACCAGCATCACGAAGAGTTCCGGCAGCAGCGTCGCCAGCTCGGACAGCGTCGACGAGAGCGGGATCACCGCCCGCGGGAAGTGCAGCGACCGCACCAGCCCCATCTGCTTCTGCATGGACTTGGCGCCGCTGGTGACTGCATCGCTGAAGAACCGGTACATGAAGGTCCCGGCCACGATGAACGCCACGGTGTTCTCGAAGCCACGGCCCGTTCCGAGGATCAGGCCGAAGACCACCACGTGGACAATGGCGTTGAGCGTCGGCGTCAGAACGGACCAGGCCTGGCCCAGGTAGGAGTTCTTGTTCTGCGCGCTGGCCCGCGAGGCTGCGAGGACACCGATGAACGGTCGCCACTGCCAGACCTGCCGCACGTAGAGCCCGAGCCTGGGCCGGATGCCGATCTCCTCGAGCCCATAAAGCGCGGCCAGCGCCGCAGCACCGAGAGATCCGTCCGGCAGGGCCGATGCGGCCGCTGCGTCCGGCGCTTCCGCTCGCTTCGCTGCAGCAACAGACGTGTGCTTCACAGTTCGGTCGGTCCTGTCTCTCCTAGGCATCGGCGGCCAACTCATCCCCGTTGGCACCGTCGTGACGTTGACACAGTGCACGTGCACCGGCCAGCCTACAAGAGCCAAGCACATGTTCCCTCGCGCAGCACCGACCTACGACCCCGCTTGTTACGATGCCGGGATGGCCTCGTTCACCTTCGGCACCGGGAACCTGCGAAAGCTCCTGGCGATGCCGCTGTACGTGGTCGGCCGTCTCGCCACGATGGCCATCCCGCGGCGCGCGGACGAGTGGGTGTTCGGCTGCGGCACAGGAGTGGGCGACGGTGCCCTCGCGGTCTGGAAGGCCCTTCCACCCGACCTCCGGGCGCAGGCCACCTGGATCAGCCGCAACGGCGCTGACGAGGAGGCCGCGGCCCGGCTGGGACTCCGGACTGTGCGCCGCGGCACCGCGTCGGCTTTCTGGCGGACGGCGCGTTCCGGCGTGGTCGTGGTCACGCACGGGTTTGGCGACGTCTGCCGCTACGGTCTCCACGGGGCCTATGTCGCACAGCTGTGGCACGGGATACCGTTCAAGCGGATCCACCTGGACTCCCCCGCCACCTTCCGGTTGCCGGTCCTCGGGCGGACGCGGACCTCCGCGGTCCTGCTGAGCTGGGCCTACCGGCGCAGCACGCGGATGATCTCGCTGGTGCCGGCGGCCTCCCCGGCCGCCGCCCGCCGGCTGGCCACCGCCTTCGACCTCAGTCCCGCCCAATTGCCGGTGACGGGCGAGCCCCGCGTCGACGTGCTCTCGAGTGCGCCGCCTGCTGACCTCCGGCCCTGGGGGCGTACCGCCATCGCCGCCGCCCTGGGTGAGCCGGTGACCGCACTGCCGTCCTCCGTGGTGCTCTTCGCCCCGACCTGGCGGGACGGCGAGGTGGACCCGACGATCCCGGATGACACCGCATGGGCACAGCTGGACGATCTGCTCACCGCGCTCGATGCCTGGCTGGTGATCCGGCCCCACCCGCTGTCGGTGGGCGACTATTCCGCTGCGGCGCACCACCCCCGCGTCAAGCTGCTGACCAGTGACCGGCTGGCCGATCTGGCCCCGGCGCTGGCCGGCAGCGACGTGCTCATCACGGACTACTCCTCGGCCGCCTACGACTTCTCGCTGCTGGGGCGGCCGATGGTGTTCTTCGCCCCCGACCTGGAGCACTATGCACGCACCCGCACGCTGTACGCCCCGTACCAGGAGCTCACCGGCGGTCCCTGGACCCGCACCTGGGACGAGGTGATCTCGGAGCTGCAGGCCGTCCTCACCGACGAGGAGGCCCGAGCGGCCAAGGAGCAGCACAGCAGGGACCTCGATCGGCACTGGCATGCCCACCGTGACGGGAAGAACGCCGCACGGGTCGTGCAGCACATCATGACCATCCGTCGTCCCGCCACGGTGTGAGACGATCCAGCCATGCCTGATGACGTGCCCGGTCACCGCCGGATCCCCGCTCCTGCACCCGGAAGCGGAGTCAGCTATGTCATGCCCGTGCTCAATGAGGCCGATCACCTCGAGACCGCCGTCGCCTCCGTGTTCGCCCAGCGGCACGACGAGCCCATGGAGCTGATCCTGGCCGTCGGCCCGTCCACCGACGGCACGGAGCGGATCGCCGAGCGCCTTGCCGCGAACGAGTCGCGACTGAGCTGGGTTCCCAATCCGGGCACCGACATCCCCATCGGCCTCAACGCTGCGATTGGCGCGAGCCACTTCCCCACCGTGGTGCGAGTCGATGCCCACACCGAACTGCCCGCGGACTACACCGCTGTCGCTCTGGAGTCGCTGGCCGCGACCGGAGCCGCCAATGTGGGCGGCTGGATGCGCGCTGCGGGCCGTCAGCCCTTTCAGGAGGCGGTGGCCCGCGCCTACAACAGCCGGTTCGGGCTGGGCGGACAGAGCTATCACATCGGAGGCGAGCCCGGCCCGGTCGATTCCGCCTATCTG
>JAATES010000093.1 GCA_015655615.1 Actinomycetales bacterium | reverse complement strand
CTGCGGGAGTCGCGCTCGCCCGCCGTCCTGATGCGCAACCACGGGCCCTTCACCATCGGTCCGGACGCGCGCGCCGCGGTGAAAGCGGCCGTCATGGTCGAGGAGGTCGCCCGCACCGTGCACATCGCGATGCAGCTCGGCGAGCCCCAGCCCATCACCCAGGAGTTCATCGACCGGCTCTACACCCGGTACCACGACGTCTACGGGCAGCACTGACTCCCCGCCCGCCACACTCAGGAACGAAGGCTGACATGAAGAACCCGTTTGAAGGCAAAGAGGTCTGGCTGCTCACCGGCAGCCAGTCACTGTACGGCGAGGACGCCCTGGCCCAGGTCGCCGCCCAGTCGCAGCAGGTCGCCGCCCGGCTCAACCAGTCCGGCGACATTCCCGTGACCATCGTCTGGCGACCGGTCCTCACCGACTCCGAGGCCATCCGCCGCGCCATTCTGGAGGCTGGCGCCAACGATGCCGTCCTCGGGGTCATCACCTGGATGCACACCTTCTCACCTGCCAAGATGTGGATCCGCGGCCTGGAGGCGCTCCGCAAGCCGCTGCTCCATCTGCACACCCAGGCCAACGTCGCCCTGCCGTGGTCCACCCTCGACATGGACTTCATGAACCTCAACCAGGCCGCCCACGGCGATCGCGAGTTCGGGTACATCCTGACCCGGCTGGGGATCCAGCGGACCACCGTGGTGGGTCATGCGAGCAACGAGGACGTCAGCCGACGCATCGGGACCTGGACGCGCGCCGCCGCAGGGTGGGACGCCGCACAATCCATGGTGCTCGCCCGCTTCGGCGACAACATGCGCAACGTGGCGGTGACCGAGGGGGACAAGACCGAGGCCGAGATCCGGTTCGGCACCTCGGTCAACACCTGGGGGGTCGACGAGCTGGCGCACGCCATCGATGACGTCTCCGAGGCGGCCATCGACACCGTGGTCAGCGACTACCTCGGGTCCTACGAGGTGCAGCCCGAGCTGCTGCCAGGAGCCTCCCGCCATGAGTCCCTGCGCTACAGCGCCCGGCAGGAGATCGCACTCCGCACGTTCCTGGAGTCCGTGGGAGCCACCGCGTTCACCGACACGTTCGAGGACCTCGGCACGCTCCGGCAGCTCCCCGGCCTGGCCGTCCAGCGGCTGATGGCCGACGGCTACGGGTTCGGGGCCGAGGGCGACTGGAAGACCGCGATCCTGGTCCGGCTCGCCAAGGTCATGGGCTACGGCCTGCCCGGGGGTGCAAGCCTCATGGAGGACTACTCCTACAACTTCGAGCCGGGAGCCGAGAAGATCCTCGGCGCCCACATGCTCGAGGTCTGCCCTTCATTGACCACCAGCCGTCCCTCGCTGGAGATCCACCCGCTCGGCATCGGCGGCAAGGACGACCCCGTCCGGCTCGTCTTCACCGCAGACCCCGGTCCCGGCCTCGTCGTGGCGATGAGCGACCTGCGCGACCGGTTCCGGCTGACCGCCAACGTCATCGAGCTGGTCGAGCCAGATGAGCCGCTCCCCCGCCTGCCCGTGGCCCGTGCCGTCTGGCAGCCCGCCCCGGACCTCGCCACGTCCGCGGCCGCCTGGCTCACCGCCGGCGCCGCCCACCACACGGTCCTCACCACGGCTGTCTCCCTGGAGACCTGGCATGACTTCTCCGCCATCGCCGGGGTGGAGCTGGCACTGATCGATCACGACACGACGCTGAGGAGGTTCGAGCACGAGCTGCACTGGAATGCGGTCTACCACCGCACGGCGCAGGCACTATGACCCCCGGGCGAGCGACGAGACCAGGCTTCTCATGGTCGCGCACCATATCGTGGCGAGACCCGCGCAGCGGTCGTCCGTCACTCCAGGCCGGCGCAACGATGCACGGTCGGCCCCATCCCCACAGCACTCCCGTCACCGATCACGACAGGGAAGTCACCCCACGGGAATGCAGTCTCACCAGCAGCTAGAGAGGAAAGACCGATGAAGAGGGTTGTTGTTCACGCAGACTCCGCCTATCGCCGAGGCGAGGTGGACCCCAAGCTCTGGAGCGCATTCACCGAGCATCTGGGCCGGTGCATCTACGGGGGACTGTATGAGCCGGGCCATCCCACCTCCGACGAGGCGGGCCTGCGGGGTGACGTGATGGAGGTCGTGCGCGACCTCCAGGTTCCCCTGGTCCGCTACCCCGGCGGCAACTTCGTGTCGAACTACGACTGGAAGGACGGCATCGGCCCCCGCGAAAGCCGCCCGCGGCGTATGGAGTTCGCCTGGGCGAGCAT
>JAATES010000389.1 GCA_015655615.1 Actinomycetales bacterium | reverse complement strand
CCTGGCCAGCAGGCAGGTCTTCGCCGGAACCTGGAGGACGCGCAGCGAGTCTTTGACCGAGCGCGTCGTTGTGACGGTGCGCGCCAACTCCGTGACCGACGAGCGGGTGGAGCCCACCGCCGTCGAGGTCACTCGTCTCGTGGTGCAGCCCTCAAAGCGGGCCATCAGCGCCACGTTGGTCCGGCGCCACGTCCATGAGGCGGTCTCGACGGTGCGTCCGCCGTTGGCGGGCGCTTCCTTCGTGGTGGCAGGTGGGCGCGGGACGCAGGGCGATTTCACACCGATCGACGACCTCGCCGACGCGCTCTCCGCAGCGGTCGGTGCGACGCGGGACGTCGTCGATGAGGGGTGGGTCGGGCACGATGCTCAGATCGGTCAGACCGGAGTGACCATCGCACCCAAGGTCTACATCGGTGCCGGCATCTCCGGCGCACCGCACCATCGCGGCGGCATGCAGGCGTCGGAGACGATCATCGCGGTCAACTCCGACCCGGAGACGCCGCTCTTCGAGATCGCGGACTTCGCTGTGGTCGGCGACCTGGCGACGGTCCTTCCTCAGGCCGCGGCCGCTTTACGTGCACGACGGCAGTGAATCCGGGGCGCATCGGACTTGGTGGCGGCCCGGGGCGGAGCTGCCCGGCTTGTCCCCGTGGGTGTCCGGCGGTCCGGAACTCGGTCATTAGACTGGTGCGGTGACTCCCGTCTACCTGGACCATGCCGCCACCACGCCGATGTCTCCTGCGGTGCTGGCGGCATACGTCGATGCGCTGGGCCAGACGGGCAACCCCTCGTCCCTGCACTCAGCGGGCCGCGCGGCCCGGCGCCTGGTCGAGGAGTCTCGCGAGCAGATCGCGGCCGCCGTCGGTGCCGTGCCCAGCGAGGTGATCTTCACCGCCGGCGGAACCGAGGCCGATAACCTCGCCATCAAGGGTGCCTATTGGGCACGCAATGCCACCGACGTGCACCGGCGCCGCATCCTGGTGTCCGCGGTCGAGCATCATGCGGTGCTCGACCCGGCGTTCTGGATGGCTGCCCATGCCGGAGCCGAGCTGGTGCTGGTGCCGGTGGACGAGTCGGGCCGCGTGGACCTCGGTGCCCTGCGCGAGGAGTTCGAGGCGCATGGCGATCAGATCGCCGTGTGCTCGGTGATGTGGGCTAACAATGAGGTCGGCACTGTCCAGCCCGTGCGAGACATCGCAGCACTGGGCCGGAGAGTCGGCGTGCCGGTCCACAGCGATGCGGTCCAGGCCGTGGCCAGTGAGCAGGTCGACTTCGCTGCCAGTGGGCTGGGGGCCATGTCGCTCACCGCTCACAAGCTCGGCGGCCCGGTTGGCGTGGGTGCTCTGGTCGCCCGCCGTGACTTCGATGTCGCCACGCTGATCAGTGGTGGTGGACAGGAGCGCGGGGTCCGGTCGGGAACGGTGGACGCCGCGGCGGTTCGTGCCTTCGCGGTGGCCCTGACTGAGACCGTGGAGCGGCGCCGCACGGAGGCCGCACGGCTCGCCGCTCTGCGTGACGAGCTGATCGCCGGGGTTCGGCAGCTGGTCCCCGCCGCAGTCCTGCGCGGACCTGACCCGGTGGGGGATCCGGCGGGCAGGCTGGCGACCAATGTGCATTTCACCTTTGCCGGCTGTGAGGGGGATTCCCTGTTGTACGTGCTCGATTCGGCAGGGGTCTGCGCGTCGACCGGCTCTGCGTGCCAGGCCGGAGTGCCGCAGGCCTCGCACGTGCTGGTGGCGATGGGCATCCCGGAGGTCGAGGCGCGGGGGGCCCTGCGGTTCTCGTTCGGTGCGCAGTCGACGCAGGAGGACGTGCGCACGCTCCTGGAGGTCCTCCCTCGTGCCGTCGAACGTGCCCGTGCCGCCGGAGTGGCGACCGCAGGCCGATCGGAGCAGCCAGAGGCGGTGTCTCGATGAGGGTGCTGGCTGCGATGTCCGGGGGAGTGGATTCCGCGGTCGCGGCTGCCCTCGCGGTGGAGGCGGGCCATGACGTCGTGGGCGTGCATATGGCGCTCAGCCGCAATCGGCAGCAATACCGGACCGGGTCCCGTGGGTGCTGCTCGATCGAGGATGCGTCCGACGCGCGCCGGGCCGCGGACGTGATCGGGATCCCGTATTACGTCTGGGACCTCTCCGAGAGGTTCGAGGAGACCGTGGTGGCGGACTTCTTGTCGGAGTATGCCGCGGGCAGGACGCCGAACCCCTGCGTGCGGTGCAATGAGCACATCAAGTTCGAGACCTTGCTGGAGAAGGCCGCCGCGCTGGGATTCGATGCGGTCGTCACGGGTCACTATGCGCAGATCGTCGACAGCGACGACGGTTCCGGACGCATGGTCCGTTCGTTGCACCGTTCCCCGAACACGGCCAAGGACCAGTCGTACGTGCTCGCAGTGATGGGGCCGGACCGGCTGGCACGGGCGATCTTCCCCCTGGGCGGGTTCGCCTCCAAGGACGAGGTGCGGGCCGAGGCCGCGCGCCGCGGGCTGAGCGTGTCCCAGAAGCCGGATTCCTATGACATCTGTTTTGTCGCCGACGGCGACACCCAAGGTTTTCTGCAGGATCACTTAGGTGCCAAACCGGGTGAGATCGTCGACACCGAGGGTGCCGTGGTG
>JAATES010000069.1 GCA_015655615.1 Actinomycetales bacterium | reverse complement strand
TTCGAATCGTTGGCGGTGCCGCTGGTGCTCGGTGCCGTCGATCCGGTCGATGCAGGAGTGGCCGCCAGCAGCGACCTGGTCGCCGTGGGTGCGGTCACCAATAGTCCTGCCCAATTGAGCCTTGCCGACGGTGTGCTGGGATTCGGAGTCGCCATGGCGGGCGACTGGGCGGCACTGTCACCCGACGCAGCCCCCACGGTGACGTATGACACCACCGGTGACGGTCAGGACGACTACGTCACCTACGCCACCCCGTTGGGCGAGGGTCTCGATCTCATCGTCGCATTGACCGTCAGGCTGTCCGACGGGGAGGCCGTGGACATCGAGCCGGTGAACTTCGCTTTCGGCGACACCGACACCAACGTGTACGACACCAACGTGGTGGTCCTTCCCGTGGCATTGACGGCACTCGGCTACGTGCGGACCTCGTCGCGGACCCAGATCAGCTATCAGGCATCGGTGGAGTCCGCCGAGGGCCTGGTCCTGGACACGGCGCCGCGGGCGACCTTCGACGTGAAGCACCCGGCACTGTGGTTCGGCCAGGAGGGCATAGCCCAGCTGCTCATCAGCGACTGGGAGACCGATCCCGGGGCGGGCGAGGAAGACGGCCTCGGAGCCTCCATCTCGGTTCAGCGGGCCTCGGTGCTGACCGACGCGAAGATTCTGCTGTTCCACCTGCACAACGCCACAGGCTCTCGCGTCCAGATCGTCCAGATGCCGCCTGAGGCGGTCAGTCTTCCCGCGATCGCGGGTACTCCCGAGGTGGGCAAGACCCTGACGGCGACCACGGGTACCTGGCTCCGGGCAGAAGGCGCGGTGTTCAGCTACCAGTGGATCCGTGACGAGGTAGTCATTCCGGGAGCGCGCGGCCGCACCTACCGGCTTACGCCGGAAGACTCCGACGCGATGGTGTCAGTCATCGTCACAGCGACCTCGGCCCGAGGGACCGGCAGCGCCTCCGCCAAAGAGGTGCTGGTGTTGGCCGCGCAGGCCAACGTGTCGTTGAAGGTCAATCGGACGTCCGTGCGATTCGGCACAGGAGGTGCCTATGCGACGGTGACCCTTGATGCCGTCACGGCAAGCGCCGGGGGCACGGTCATGGTGGGTGACGACAACGGCCCCCTGGGCTATCAAGTGATTCGGCCGGGCACGACCTCGGTGCGACTGGCGCTGCCCAAGAAACTCCGGGTCGGCAAGCACAGCATTTCCGCAGGATTCATTCCCGACGAGGAATCGGGGGTCACGGAGTCGTATTCTTCATCACGATCCCTCACCGTGAAGAAGGCGAAGCCCCGAGTGGCGGTGAGATCCACGAAAAAGACGATCAAAGTGGGTTCCAAGGTCACACTCAGGGTCAAGGTGAAGATCAAGGGAGTGACGGCCTCGGGGGCGTTCCTGGTCAAGGAGGGCGGGCACACCGTCGCCAAGGGAAAAGTGAAGCGCGGACAGGCCTCAATCGTGCTGAGACGACTGAAGGCGGGTGCCCACGCTCTCACAGTGACCTACAAGGCGACGTCGTCGACCGCGTCGCGGACGTCGAAAGTCGTGAAGGTCATGGTCAAGAAGTAATGCGGTGAATCACCTCACACCGGGCTCGGCTTGTGACTAGAATGGCGCTCGGTGCGAGGAACGCAGGGTCCGGTGAGGTCACGGGCTCATCGGACTCCAGCCGACTGGCAGGTGGGCTCAGTGGACAATGACGTTCCCAGGAGGATCGATGAGCGGTGTCACAGCGCGTGCCGAGCGGGGTTCATGGCGGTCGGCAGTCGCTGCGGCGACGGTCCTAGCCCTGGCTGCATGGACCTTGCCAGGTGCCGGGCCCGCGGTCGCTGCCGATCCCACGCAGGACGAATCGGCGGGCACGGAGGTGCTGGGGGACAGCACGTGGCTCGCTGCTGCCACGGGCGATCAGAACGTCTTCATCCAGACCGCGGGGGAGGACGCCCTGCAGACCCGGAGCCGCGCAGTGGGCAAGGGATTGTCGAGCACCTCGGTACGAGCCGCGACGAACACGCGGGTGGCCGCAATCAAGAGTGCCACGGCGAAGGTCGGCACTGCCGTCTCGGCGCTCGATCCCGATGCGGTCACG
>JAATES010000268.1 GCA_015655615.1 Actinomycetales bacterium | reverse complement strand
GCAGGAGGTGGCAGTCATGAGGATCGTGGTGGCCAGGTGCAGTGCCCGGTATTCCGGGCGGCTGTCGGCATACCTGCCCGAAGCCGTCCGGCTGGTGGTGGTCAAGGCTGATGGCAGTGTGCTGCTCCATTCCGATGGCGGATCTTACAAACCGTTGAACTGGATGAGCCCGCCGTGCGTCTTACGCGAGGTCGAGGTCCCCGGTGATGCCCGGGAACGCGGCGTCACCGCGTTGTGGACCGTTCAGCATGCCAAGACCGAGGACCGGCTGGAGATCGAGATCTTCGAAGTCCTCAGCGACACGAGCCATGAACTGGGTGTGGATCCGGGGCTGGTCAAGGATGGCGTGGAAGCGCACCTGCAGGTCCTGCTGGCAGAGCAGATCGGGTTGCTGGGGGAGGGACACACCTTGGTGCGCCGTGAGTATCCGACGGCCATCGGGCCGGTGGACATCCTTGCGCGGGACGCCTCCGGGGGGTCGGTGGCCGTGGAGATCAAGCGGCGTGGGGACATCGATGGCGTGGAGCAGCTGACCCGTTACCTCGAGCTGATGAATCGTGACCCCATGCTGCGTCCGGTCGCCGGTGTCTTTGCGGCACAGGAGATCAAGCCTCAGGCCAGGACGCTGGCGCAGGACCGCGGAATCCGTTGCGTCGTGCTCGACTATGCGGCGATGCGCGGTGTCGACGACGCCGATTCCAGGTTGTTCTAGGCCGGTCACCGCAGCGAGCCCGCATCGAGGGCGACACGCCGGGATCCAGATTTTTTTCCGAGGGTTTTCCACCGCCCTGTGAGGATGCCATACACAACCGTGGGGCACCTCTCCCCAGTCAGAATCGCGGCCCCGCAAGGGCCTCTTGCGGGATGGATTCGCGTGGCTTCGGTGTTGTCCACAGGGGAGGCCGGTGAGTAGAGGATGTCGACGCCGACCACAACCCCTAGGGGTTCCTGCAAGCGGTGGCCACTAGGTATAGTGTTACTACATCACCGCGGGCGCCGAGGGGAAACCCGGAACCGCGGCGAATCACATGAGCGTAGTTTCACGTAGGTCAGTGCAGTTTCACAGCAGCGGTGGCTCCAGATCTGATCGCGGCCACGCCGGTCCAACGGCGTCGCGACGCGGACGGCAGAGCTTCGACAGTTCTAGGGCGAGGGAGACGAACCATGAGCATCACGGTCTACAGCAAGCCGGCGTGCGTCCAGTGCGAGGCGACGTACCGCGCTTTCGACAAACGTGGCATCGAGTACACGATCGTGGACATCAGCCAGGACGTCGAGGCGCTGGAGATGGTGCGGGGACTGGGGTACCTCCAGGCTCCGGTCGTGGTCGCAGGTGACTCCCATTGGTCGGGATTCCGTCCCGACCAGATCTCCCAGCTGGCGCAGCGGAACGCGGCAACGGCTACGGCCGTTGTCGCGTGACGACCTCATAGGGCCGTGTCATGGCGAACCTCGTGTACTTCTCAAGCGTCTCGGAGAACACTCGCAGGTTCGTTGAGAAGCTAGGGTTCCCGGCGCATCGCATCCCGTTGCGACCCACGGAGCCTTTCTTGCAGGTCACTGAGCCGTACGTTCTTGTGGTCCCCACCTATGGCGGGGGCAACGAGGGCGGGGCCGTTCCCCGTCAGGTCGTGAAGTTCCTCAACGACCCGGTCAACCGTGGCTGGATCCGCGGGGTGATCGCCGCCGGGAACACCAACTTCGGCCATGCCTACTGCATTGCCGGAGACATCATCTCCGCGAAGTGTCAGGTGCCTTACCTGTACGGCTTCGAACTCTTGGGAACTGCCGAGGACGCGGTGCGCGTCCGGGAGGGCTTGGTGCAATTTTGGCAACAACAGTCACAGATTCCGGCCTAGACACGGAACTGGATTACCACTCGCTCAATGCGATGCTCAACCTGTACGGACCGGACGGAGAGATCCAGTTCGACAAGGATCGGCTGGCCGCCCGGCAGTACTTCTTGCAGCACGTCAACCAGAACACCGTCTTCTTCCACTCGCTGGAGGAGAAGCTCGACTACCTGATCGAGAACCACTACTACGAGCGGGCGGTGCTCGACCAGTACGACCGGTCGTTTGTGAAGTCGCTGTACGAGTTCGCGTACTCCAAGAAGTTCCGGTTCGAGACCTTCCTGGGCGCCTTCAAGTACTACACCTCGTACACGCTCAAGACCTTCGACGGCAAGCGGTACCTGGAGCGCTACGAGGACCGGGTGGCCATGGTGGCACTGTCCCTGGCGGCCGGTGACGAACAGCGGGCCATCGACTACGTCGAGGAGATCATCTCCGGGCGCTTCCAGCCCGCCACCCCGACCTTCCTCAACGCGGGCAAGGCTCAGCGCGGTGAGGCCGTGAGCTGCTTCCTGCTGCGCATCGAGGACAACATGGAGTCGATCGCACGAGGGATCAACTCGGCTCTGCAGCTGTCCAAGCGCGGCGGAGGCGTGGCCCTGCTGCTGACCAACGTGCGTGAGCACGGTGCCCCGATCAAGAAGATCGAGAACCAGTCCTCCGGGGTGATCCCGGTGATGAAGCTCCTCGAGGACTCGTTCAGCTACGCCAACCAGCTCGGTGCCCGCCAGGGCGCGGGCGCGGTCTACCTGCACGCGCACCATCCGGACATCATGCGATTCCTGGATACCAAGCGGGAGAACGCAGACGAGAAGATCCGCATCAATACGCTCTCTCTCGGCGTGGTCGTCCCGGACATCACCTTCGAGCTGGCCAAGAAGAACGAGGACATGTACCTGTTCTCGCCCTATGACGTCGAGCGGGTCTACGGCGTGCCGTTCTCGGACATCGACGTCACCGAGAAGTACTACGAGATGGTCGACGACGCGCGCATCCGCAAGTCCAAGATCAACGCGCGCGAGTTCTTCCAGACCATCGCGGAACTGCAGTTCGAGTCGGGCTACCCCTACATCATGTTCGAGGACACGGTGAACCGGGCCAACCCGATCAAGGGCAAGATCACGCACTCCAACCTGTGCAGTGAGATCCTGCAGGTCTCCACGCCCTCGACGTACCACGAGGACCTCTCCTACGACCACATCGGGCGGGACATCTCGTGCAACCTGGGCTCGCTCAACATCGCGAAGACCATGGACTCCCCGGACCTCGGCAAGACGGTCGAGACGGCGATCCGCGCTCTCACCGCGGTGTCGGACCAGACCAGCATCGAGTCGGTGCCGTCGATCAAGCGGGCCAACGAGCTCGGTCACGCCATCGGGCTGGGGCAGATGAACCTGCACGGGTACCTGGCACGTGAGCGGATCCACTACGGGTCCGAGGAGGGCATCGACTTCACCAACATCTACTTCTACACGGTCGCCTACCACGCGATCCGTGCCTCGAACCGGCTGTCCATCGAGCGGGGGAAGCGCTTCGGCGGCTTCGAGGACTCCCAG
>JAATES010000102.1 GCA_015655615.1 Actinomycetales bacterium | reverse complement strand
GTCCTGCGCTCCGCCGATGGTCAGGACGTGCGGCCGGTGTGCCTCCGGAGCAGCGCCGTCGCAGCAGGCGGCCGTCAGCACGCGGCTCGCCTCCGCCTGGGAGAGCACATACTTGCGGTCGACGCGGGTCTGCAACGAGGCCTGGTCCACCAGGCAGTCAAGACCGATCTCCATGAGACCCGGCGGAACGAGCTCGCTCGGACCCGCCATCAGCCTGCTCATCGATGGGCCTCCTGTCTCCAGGGCGCCTCGACGAACGGCTCAGGTTCGACTGCTGAGCGATCCGCGGCAGCGTGCAGCTCGCCCAGCGCTGCTCGCCGGCCCACTGCCGACACCTGGTACCGCACCTCCACCATCGTGGAGTCGTTGACGAGGTCCAACCGCAAGACGGACAGGCGATGGACTTGTCCGCCCAGCAGTTGCTGCAGGGCGACCCGCAGCTCAGCCTCGTCGGGGTAGGCCGCATCGAGGACCACGACCTGCTGCCGATAATCGCGGAAGAGCCGAGGGCTGTCCCCGACCAGCAGCGCCATCAGGATCAGTGCCATCAGGCCGAGCGCGAGGGGGCTGATCCCACTGGCCAGGCCTGCGATCAGGCCAATGGCCAGTGCCGCGAAGTAGTAGGCGACCTCGTGCTGCGCGATCTCGGACGATCGCAGCCGGATGATGGACAGCACTCCGAACAGGCCCAACCCCAGTCCCAGTCCCACCGTGGTGGTGGCCAGCATCAGAGAGACCGCCAGTACCCCGATGTTGACCACCAGGAACGCCACGACCAAGTCCTTGCGCCGATGACGTGGGAAGTACAGCCCCCACGTCAGCAGTGTGATCGCCACTACATCGGCGACGATCATCGTCGTGGTCGTCATGGGGGGCTCCTTGGCTCGGAACTGCTGGAACCTCTATTGAGCACCCTCGTCCCATGCACAGCCTGTGAGCCGTCCGGGTGACCTCTGAGAACCCGGCGCATCTGCCACGCCCCTAGACTGAGCGGGTGCCCGCATCTGCCTATGTCGACTTCGGCCGTCAAGCATGGAGCCGACTCTCGGCATCGACCCCGCTCCCGCTCACCGACGCAGACGTCGAGAGACTTCGCGGACTCGGCGATCCCATCGACCTCAGCGAGGTCGACGTCGTCTACCGGCCCCTCTCCCGGCTCCTCAATCTTTACGTCAAGGCCTCCCACGGTCTGCACGAGGCGTCCTCGACCTTTCTGGGAGAGCAGTGGGAGGGAACGCCGTATGTGATCGGCGTCGCCGGATCGGTGGCGGTCGGCAAGTCCACCGTCTCGCGCGTGCTACGCGAGATGCTCGCCCGCTGGCCGGAGACCCCTCGGGTCGCGCTCGTGACCACTGATGGGTTCCTGCTGCCGAATGCGGAACTGGAACGCCGGGGCATCCTGGACCGGAAGGGATTCCCGGAGTCCTACGACCGCAGGGCCCTGATCCAGTTCCTGACACAGGTCAAAGCGGGGGTCCCCCGCGTGCGCGCGCCGCTGTACAGCCACCTCACCTACGACATCGTGCCGCGCGAGTCCGTCCTGGTGGAGCGCCCCGACGTGCTGATCGTCGAGGGGCTCAACGTTCTTCAGCCGGCCCGTACGGGGCAGGACGACGCCTCCAGCCTGGCGGTCAGTGACTTCTTCGACTTCTCCATCTACGTCGACGCCCAGGAAGACGATGTGCGGCGCTGGTATGTCGACCGCTTTCTGTCGCTACGGAGCACCGCGTTCACCGATCCGGACTCGTACTTCCACCGGTTCGCTCGGCTCTCCGATGCCGAGGCGACAGATCGGGCCGAGGAGATCTGGGACACGATCAACGCCCCGAACCTGCGCGAGAACATCCAGCCCACCCGCAGCCGGGCCACCCTGGTGCTGTCGAAGTCAGGCGATCACGCCGTGGAACACGTCCGGCTGCGCAAGCTCTGACGCACCCCGCGCCGGCCACTCAGTTGCCGCTCACTGGGCCCGCGGGAAGCCCAGCACCCGGGACGCCGTCACCGGCTCCGGCTCCGCCGACCAGAAGCGCTGCATCGAGTCCGTGGTGCTCAAGGAGCGCAGCTCGGCATGGTCGAGGTACAGCTCACCGTTGAGGTGGTCGGTCTCATGCTGGACGATGCGGGCCGGCCAGCCGACCAGCACCTCGTCCAGTGCGGCACCTGACTCGTCGGCTCCGGTCAGCCGCACCGCCCGGTGCCGAGCCACCACGGCGTGATAGCCGGGCACGCTCAGGCAGCCCTCGTAGAAGGACCGGCGCTCCGGCCTGGCGGCATCCGGTGCGGCGACGGGCTCGTAGTGCGGGTTGAGCAGAGTCCGATGCGGCAGTGCGGGCCGCTCCCGGGGTCCGTCCGCCTCGTCGGGCCCGCTCGGGTCCCACATCACGGCGATGGCCAACGGAATGCCCACCTGCGGCGCCGCCAGTCCCACCCCGGGTGCCGCGATCATCGTTCGACGCATCCATTCCAGCAGGTCTGCCAGAACGTCACCGAGCTGACCGGTGTAGGGCTCCGCCGCAGTTCGCAGCACCGGGTCCCCCGCCGTGACGATGGGCAGCACTCCGCGCGGGTGGTCAGCCAGCAGCCGAGTGACTAGCTCGCGCAGGCTCGGACTGTCCATGGCATCCTCCTCACGCAACGGCCGGCCCCGGGGTCGGCATGACGGCACAGGTCACAGCGCAAGCCGCTCCCGCACGACGCTCGCCAGCCCGTGCGCGACCTGGTCCGCCTCGTCCTGGGTACCCGCCTCGACCATGACTCGCACGAGCGGTTCCGTGCCGGACGCCCGTAGCAACACCCGGCCAGTGGCCCCGAGCGCCGTCTCCGCCTCGGTGACCGCGGCAGCCAGCTGCTCGTCCGTGCCGGCGCGCGCCTTGTCGACGTCGGGCACATTCACCAAGGACTGCGGCAGCCGCGTGACCGTCCCGGCCAGCTGCGACAACGGCACTCCGGTCTGGGCCAGGCGGCTGAGCAGTTGCAGCGCCGTCAGGGTGCCGTCCCCCGTGGTGGCGTGGTCCAGCAGCACGACGTGACCGGACTGCTCCCCGCCGATGTTGTGCCCGCTCCTGCGCATCTCCTCCAGCACGTAGCGGTCCCCCACTGCGGTGCGCACGACGTTGACGCCGATCCTCTCCATGGCGAGGGTCAGCCCGAGGTTCGACATCACCGTCGCCACCAAGGTCTCCCCGCGGAGCGTTCCTCGCTCATGCTCGCCTGCGGTGATGATCCCCATGATCTGGTCGCCGTCGACGATGTTGCCCTCTTCATCGGCGGCGATGCACCGGTCGGCGTCGCCGTCGAAGGACACCCCGGCGTGCGCCCAGTGCCCGACCGTGGCTGCAGCCATCCGCCGGGGCTGGGTGGCACCGTAACCCTCATTGATATTGAGGCCGTCCGGTGACGCTCCGATCGTGATGACGTCGGCGCCCGCTCGCCGCAGCGCATCCGGGCCGACGGTGCTGGCCGCGCCGTTGGCGCAGTCGACGACCACGCGCAGACCGTCCAACGGGTACGGGACCGAGGCGACCAGATGGTCGACGTAGGCGTCGATGGCGTGACCGTCATAGGACAGCCGTCCGACTCCGGCACCGATGGGGCGCTGCCACGGCTCGCGCAGCCGAGCCTCGATCTGGTCCTCGACCGCGTCATCCAGCTTGAAGCCCGAACGGTCGAAGAACTTGATGCCGTTGTCCTGCATCGGGTTGTGGGAGGCCGAGATCATCACGCCCAGGTCCACGTCCATGGTGCTCGTCAGGTAGGCGACGGCAGGGGTCGGCACCGCGCCGACGTCGATGACGTCGACGCCCGCACTGGCCAGGCCTGCGGAGACGGCAGCGCCCAGGAACTCTCCCGAGGCTCGCGGGTCCCGGCCGATGACGGCCTTGGGGCGAGGTCCGGTGAAGGCCCCCGACTGACCGAGGACGTGCGCCGCGGCGACGGCGAGGTCCAGCGCGAGTTCCACTGTGACATCGCGGTTCGCCAGCCCGCGCACACCATCGGTACCGAAGAGTCGTGCCATAGCCTGTGTTGCCTCGAATCATGTCGCTGAACGGAAGAAGAGGCCTGGGGCCGTGCGCGTCCGTCGCGCACCGAGGCCCCAGTCGCCCGGATCTGCTCCTCAAGCATAGGCGGCGCGACACCGCCCCTGGGCTGGCGCGGCCGCCCGAGGTACGACGAACCCCCCGGCACCACGGCCGGGGGGTTCGTCGGGATCCCGCCTGCCGATTTGGGCAGACGCGGACTACTGCAGAATCAGCGCTTCGAGTACTGCGGAGCCTTGCGGGCCTTCTTGAGCCCGGCCTTCTTGCGCTCGACCGCACGCGGGTCACGGGTCAGGAACCCGGCCTTCTTGAGCGTGGCGCGGTTGTGCTCCTCATCGATCTCGTTGAGCGCACGGGAGATGCCGAGCCGCAATGCACCGGCCTGGCCCGTCGTGCCACCGCCGTTGATGCGTGCGATGACGTCGAAACGTCCCTCGACGTCGACGATCTTCAGCGGAGAGTTGACGATCTGCTGGTGCACCTTGTTGGGGAAGTAGTCCTCCAGGGTGCGCCCGTTGATCTTCCACTGGCCGGTGCCGGGGATCAGCCGCACGCGGGCGACTGCTTCCTTGCGGCGGCCCAGGGCCTGTGCTGGTGCGGTTGCGCTCTGACCGCGACCGGCAGGGGCCACAGTCTCGCTCGTGTAGGTGCTGGGAGTCTCTTCATCCAGCGTGTCGGTGTCGACGGTGGTCTCGGCCACTGTGGGTGTCCTCGCGTCCTTGAAGTGTGTCGGGTGGGTCTGAGGGCCAGCGCTTACTGCGCGACCTGGGTGATCTCAAAGGGCTGAGGCTGCTGTGCCGCGTGCGGGTGCTCGCTGCCGGCGTAGACCTTCAGTTTGCCCAGTTGCTCGCGGCCCAGGGTCGTCTTGGGCAGCATGCCCCGGACGGCCTTCTCGACAGCCTTCTGGGGGCTCTTGTCCAGCAGGTCACCGTACTTGACGGCACGCAGACCACCCGGGAATCCGGAGTGGCTGTAGGCCAGCTTCTGCTCGCGCTTGTTGCCGGACAGGGCAACCTTGTCGGCGTTGATGACGATGACGAAGTCACCGCCGTCGACATGCGGGGCGAATGTGGGCTTGTGCTTGCCTCGCAGCAAGACTGCCACCTGGGAGGCCAGGCGGCCAAGAATGACGTCGGTCGCATCGACGACGTACCAGTTGCGCTGGACGTCGCCGGGCTTCGGGGTGTACGTACGCACGGTCGTAGCCTTCGTTTCGATTCGTATCTGCACCAAGCAGCGCGAACGCGCCGGTGAGGTCGGGTCGGTGCTTCAGCGAAGGACGAGAAGCCGTCCATCGTGAACGTCCTCATGCCCGTCGACTCCCCTGCATCCAGGCTGCGAATGGGCGCGCACCGGGTCAGAGCAGTGTGAGGCATGCGAAGCGAAGCACAACGGCTCACCACGATACCGACCGCAGTGGCCTGCGGTCAAACGCGGAGGCCGAGGCATCGCGACTGACGCCCGGGTCGGGCCTGCGCTGAAAGCACGGCCTCGGGCCTGGGCCACGTGACGTGGCCCAGGCCCGAGGCGGTGTCGAGTCTGCGGGCAGGGAGCTGACAGGCACCCGCCCCGCAGACGATCAGGCGATCAGGACTTCTTCACCTTGATGGTCTTGGCGACCTTCGACGACTTCAAGGTGGTCGTCCCCTTGAAGGTGACGGTGAACTTCTTCTTGCCGGCCTTGGTCTTGGGGATCTTGACCGTGCTGGTGCCGTTCTTGATCTTGCCCTTGGCGACAGTCTTCTTGCCCACCTTGATCACGTAGGAGCCCGTCACGGACTTGACGGGGACCCCACTGGCCTTCACCGTGATCGTGAACTTGCCCTTGGCCTTCTTCGTCGGAGCCTTCACGACCTTGAGCTTCGTCGTGGTCGCAATGGCGCTGACAGTCAGGACGGCTGGGGCCGAGGAGGATCCGGTGACCGTCGCGCCCGCCTTCGGGGTGAATACCGCGGTCAGCGAGTGCTTGCCCACAGCCAGCGAGGCAGGCAGGGTGTAGGTCGCTTTCCCTCCGACGGCCACGGACGCCACGGTCGTGATCGTCTTGGCACCGTCCCTGATGGTCACGGAGCCACTCGAGATGTTCTGCCCGGCGACGGAGACCGTGGCGACTGCGGACTTCCCGTACTCATAGCCCTTCGCGCTCAATGCGAGCGTCGTCGTCGTCTTGGCCCGATGGGCCGCCACTCCGGCGAAGACCGGCTTGAGCGCAGCGACTGCCTCGTCTGCGAACGCATAGTTCTCCGTGAGCGCAGCCGGGTCGGAGGTGTATCCGGGGCGATGCAGCGTGTTCCACCATTCGGTCATGTACTCGGTGTAGGTGCCGTCTGCGTTCTTGTGGATCCACTGATTCACGATGGGCGCAGCCGCTCCGGTTGAGCTCTTGGCATCCTTGTTGTACTCGATCACGTAAGGAACCTGGAGCTTCTTGACAGCCTTCTTGGTCTGAGTGGTGTCACCGCCGGGGTAGTACTCGACGCGCTGGGAAGCGGGCTTGTCGGCGGTCTCGATGTACTGGGTCACCAGGTTCGGGAAGTACGTGGCGACGAGGTCGCCGTACAGGTTGGCGTACTGGGACGAGGTGGCCCGGATGTGCAGGTCGTTGCTGGACAATCCGTCCAGGCGCAGATCGAAGACGTAGACCGTGCCGACGCCGTTGGCGCGAGCCTGGTCGTTGATGTACTTCACGACCGCCCGCGTGTTGTGGCACCAGGTGCCACCGAACAAGATGGCGTGGTCCCCCGGGGTCTTGAGCAGGTTGATCAGCTCCGGGTAGGTGATGCTCTGCAACCGGAAGTCCGAGTCATCCTCGGTCAGGATGGGGCCGCCGTAGAGGCTCTCATCTGCGTAGGTGGCGACGTGACGGGAGTTGATCTGTTCGCTGAGGAACTGGAACTGCGTGTTGACGTCCAGCTGGGCGACCTTCGGACTGCCCGTGGACACGGCGTCGAACACGCTCGCCACCTTGGCCTTGTAGGAGGTCACCGCAGCCGTGGTGCTGAGCGACGCCGCCGACTCGACCGAGTCGAGCGCGGAGACGATACGGTCCTCGGCGCCCTCGACCTTGTGGCTGGCGTCGTAGATGAACAGGGAGGGGTCGGTGTCGGCCCCGGTGAAGACCGTCGTGGTGTCCTTGCTCAGGTAGTTGGTCAGCAGCCGGGTGTAGAGCTCACTGACGACCGTGTTGGTCGACTTGCGCACATCCAAGGCGTCCGTCGCCCCGTCGAGCTTGGGGTCGAAGTTGTAGATCTTCTTGACGCCATAGCTCTTGGCCACCTGGTTGATGTAGCCGATCGTGGCTCGGGTGTTGGCACTCGTCGGGCCACCGATCAAGAAGGCATACGTCCCGGTGTCCTTCTTGAGCAGGTATTCGAAGCGCTCGTACGTCACGGTCTCATAGACGCTGCCGGTTCCCAGCCCGGGGTAGGTTGCAGCGAAGTAGTCGACGTTGTCGCTGACCGCCGGACGGACAGGCACCTCCGCAGCCTGGGCTGCTGTGGTGCTGATCGCAGCGGAACCCGTCAATGCGATGGCGGCGACAAGCGCCGTCCTCGCCAGGTTTCGTCGTAATAAGGTCATCTCTCGTCCTCTCGGGGGACTGGCGGCGAAGATATGCTGATCGTTCCGCTGCCAGTCATGGTCACTATGTGCTCATTGCGGTACTCGGGTTTCACGCCGGGTCGGTGCCGCCGCTGGTCATCAGCGCTGGTCACCCGCCCGGCTCCAGACATTGCTCGAGCGCGGGGCGCCTCGAGGCGATGCGGCGCGTCATCGCCGTGACAGATCGTCGGGCTGCGCCGAGGCCCCGGCTCGGTCCCAGTTGATCGGCGTCGGTGCCGTGGAGGTGCGCGGCGCACCAGCGGCATGCGCGGGTGCGGGCGCGGGCGCACTGCTGCGGTACGCGACCGGAGTCGGGCCCACCGCCGCCGTCGTATCAGCCCCGCGTCCCGGCACTCTCGCTGGTGCGCGGACGGGTGACGCGGCCGGTGCTGCGAGCGCCGGAACCAGAGCTGCTGGCTGGGTGGCAACGGTATCGATCAAGACGACATCGGCCTCGTCCGAGTTCCGCCGGCGCCGAACGGCATCGACGGTCAGCGCGACCAGCCCGGCAAGGGCGAGGACGGTGAGGATGGCGATGCCGGCCAGCTGGCTCACCGAGCTGACGGCGCCCGCACCGGCCGCCACGACGATGGGCTGGCTGGCGATCTGGGTGCCGTCCTGGAGGACGACCAGCGTGTGATCGCCGGCCCCCACACTCTCCGGGATGGTCACCTCCAGCGAGAAGGCGCCGTCGGAGTCTG
>JAATES010000049.1 GCA_015655615.1 Actinomycetales bacterium | reverse complement strand
CGGGACCGTCGGGCCACGATTCTGCAAGCCGAGGGAATCAAGCAGTCCCAGGTGCTCACGGCCGAGGGCGAGAAGCAGTCCGCGATCCTGCGCGCAGAGGGCCAGGCGCAGGCGAGAATCCTTGAGGCTGAAGGCGAGTCCAGGGCCATCCTCCAGGTGTTCGACGCCATCCATGAAGGCGACGCCGACCCCAAGCTCCTCGCTTACCAGTACCTGCAGACACTGCCGCAGATCGCCAATGGCACGGCGAGCAAGGTCTGGATCGTGCCGACCGAGCTGACTGCTGCGCTCAACGCGATCACCGAGGGATTCGGTGGTGTCTCCGGCCCGCTTGCAGGTGGCGGTACCCCTGATCCGGCGGGTCCGGCGGCGCCGACGAGGGGTGGAGATGACAACGCCCGCCTTCGGCGGACCCGACGCCTGGAGTCAGCGCCCCTGATCGATCCGGCTCAGGCGCTCGCGGAGGCGCAACGTCAAGCCGAGGCTGCCGCCGCTGATGCCACATCCGCCGGGACTCGGAGCGGGCAGACCTTCAACCCGCAGGCCGAGGCGGGCCAGCGCCCCGCAGTCGCCCCTGAGCCGGGGGCGGTGCGGGAGACCGCTCCGCGCGTATCCGGTGAGAATGCTGCCCCGCCGGTCCTGCCGGTCCCGCCCGCGCCGCCGGTGCCTCCCACCACCCAGGGCTGAGAGCGCGCACCTTGGGACTGTCGAAGGTCTCGCCTCAAACTTGCGAGTGAGTGCTCACTCACTTAATCTGGGGAGATGAGTTCCCTCCCTGATCGGCAGGGCGCGTCGCGGCCTGCCACACGTGCGCCGCGCCTTTCTTCTGAGGCGCGGCGCACGGCCATCGTGGAGGCACTTGCCCCCTATGTCCTCGAGCGCGGCATGGACCTGAGCACCCGGGATCTCGCAGCCGCGGCTGGAGTGGCGGAGGGCACTCTTTTTCGGGTGTTCCCCGACAAGAAGGCCTTGATCGCCGCAGCCGTCATCGAGGCCGCCAAGCAGCACTTCGGCCTCGGCCCCACCAGCAGGCCATGGCCCGAGCCCGATCCGGCACTGCCACTCGAGGCACGGTTGCTGGCCGTCGTCGACCACATCGTCGGTCGTGCCGAAGAGTCATTCCGTGTCATGACGATGCTGCATCAGCTAGAACCCTCGGACATGCCACCTGGCATGACGCTGCCCCACGGTCATCCGCATGACGATTCCGCGCAGGCCGCCCAACGGCGACAACGCCGCATCGAGCTGGAGGCACACCTGGCGTCCATCCTCGATGCCGATGCCGATCGGCTGAGCGTCCCGCTCGGGTCGCTCATCGACGTCATACGGTCACTCGCCATCGGCCGTTACATGGCGCCCCATACCTCCACACCGCCCCTGTCCGCACAGGGGATCGTCGATCTGCTGCTTCATGGTGCCTTCACGGGCGCTGCTGCGCCCCCATCGGCTTGATCATGTCCGCGTTGTCGGGCTCAGAAGCGGACGGTGCCACGCCCGGCACCTGCCACAGCTCCCAGTAACCTCGTATGCCCCTACCCCGTATGACCCACCCCCCGGAGTACTCATGCTGATTTCGCTGCTCAGGCAGTACCTCAAGCCCTACCGCGGGGCCATCGCCGCGGTGATGGCGCTGCAGCTCATCGCTACGCTCGCCTCGTTGAAACTGCCCAGTCTGAATGCGGACATCATCGACAAGGGCGTCGTGGTCGGTGACACGCACTACATCCTGCGCATCGGCGTGGTCATGCTGAGCATCTCGCTGCTCCAGGTCCTCGCGGCCGTCGGGGCGGTCTACTTCGGTGCTCGCACGGCCATGCGGGCGGGGCGGGACATGCGGCAAGGCGTGTTCTCACACGTGCAGACATACTCGGCGCGCGAAGTCGGGCAGATCGGCGCGCCGTCGCTGATCACGCGTACCACCAACGACGTCCAGCAGGTGCAGATGGTCGTGCTCATGACCTTCACGATCATGATCATGGCGCCGATCATGCTGGTGGGCGGCCTGATCATGGCACTACAGCAGGATGTGGGACTCACGGCGTTGCTCGTGGTCATCGTCCCGGTGCTGGTGGTGTGCGTCGGTCTCATTCTGCTCAGGATGATCCACGCATTCCGATCGATGCAGAAGCGGATCGATGCGATCAACGGGGTCATGCGAGAGCAGATCACGGGCATCCGGGTCATCCGGGCATTCGTCCGCGAGGACTACGAAGGCGAACGCTTCGGCCGGGCCAATGGGGACCTGTATTCCGTCTCGCTTCGCGCGGGACGGCTGATGGCGCTGATGTTCCCGACGGTGATGCTGGTGATCAACCTGGCCACGCTCGCCGTCATGTGGTTCGGCGGACACAGCATCGACGCCGGGGACATGCAGGTGGGGTCACTCACAGCATTCTTGAGCTATCTGATGTTCATCCTGATGGCGATCATGATGTCCACGATGATCTTCATGATGGTGCCGAGGGCCGCGGTGGCGGCGGAACGGCTCACGGAGGTCTTGCACTTGCAGTCCTCGGTGGTTCCACCGGCGCAGGCAGTTCCGCTGGCCGCACGTCGCGGCGTCCTCACATTCGATAACGTCGAGATGCGATACCCAGGCGCCGAAGGCCCCGTGCTCTCCGACATCTCCTTCACGGCCGAGCCTGGCGGGATTACGGCCATCATCGGTTCGACTGGTGCGGGCAAGACGACTCTGGTGAACCTGATCCCGCGGCTCTTCGATGCCACCGGTGGCACCGTGTCCATCGATGGGGTCGATGTGCGTCACGTCGCATTGCAGGACCTCTGGTCGATGATCGGGCTGGTTCCCCAGAAGCCGTACTTGTTCTCCGGAACGATCGCGAGCAATGTCCGGTATGGCAAATCCGATGCCACGGACGACGAGGTGTGGACCGCATTGGAGGCCGCGCAGGCCGCTGACTTCGTCCGGGAGCTTCCCGAAGGGCTGGAGTCCCCGATATCCCAGGGAGGCACGAACGTGTCCGGCGGCCAGCGGCAACGCCTCGCGATCGCGCGTGCACTGATCGGCAGACCTCCTGTGCTCCTGTTCGACGACTCGTTCTCCGCGCTCGATTACGCCACCGACCGGGCATTGCGTGAGGCTTTAGTGCCCGTCGTCCGCGAGTCGACGATGATCGTGGTGGCTCAGCGAGTCGCCACCATCAGGCATGCACAGCAGATCATCGTGCTTGATGCCGGGCGCGTCGTCGGTCGGGGCACCCACGATGAGCTGCTGGCGACGAACGAGACCTACCAAGAGATCGTCTATTCGCAACTCTCCGCTGAGGAGGCCACCGCATGAGTGACGAACCGACCGGTCGAAGCGAGGCCACCACCACGACCCACACCGGACCTCCCACACCGACCCGACTCGAGCGACCCACCGGCGGTCGCGTTCACGGCCCGATGGCGCAT
>JAATES010000140.1 GCA_015655615.1 Actinomycetales bacterium | reverse complement strand
CGCGAGGTCACTGCGTGGCGCCTCGCAGCAGTCGCAGCCGCACGGTCTGTTCCATCTTGCGCAACTCCTCGACGGCGGCGTCGTCGAGGACCGATCCGACATCGGTGACCACATAGCCGAGTTCGCCTCGGGTGGCGAGCAGCTGGCCCTCGATGTTGGCGCCGTGCGCGGCCAGCACATTGTTCACCTTGGCCAGCACACCAGGGGTGTTGTGGTGCAGATGCGCGATTCGGGTGATGCCCTGGGTGCTCTCCAGTGCCAGATTCGGCAGATTCACGCTCAGGGTCGTCGACCCGGTGGCCAGGTAGTCCCACACCTTGTGGGCAGCGAACTGCCCGATGGCCTCCTGGGCCTCCTCGGTCGACCCGGCGGTATGGGGGCTCAGGATCACATTCGGCAGCCCCTGGAGAGCGGAGGTGAAGGGATCTCCCTTGCGCTTCGGCTCGGTGGGGAAGACATCGACCGCGGCGCCGGCCAGATGATGCGTCTTGATGGCCTCGGCGAGTGCGTCGGTATCGACGACGAACCCCCGGGACAGATTCAGGAACAGGGCGCCGGGCCGCATCGCTGCGAACTCCGAGGCACCGAAGAGCCCGGCGTTCCCCGCCCGCCCGTCCACATGCAGCGTCACGACATCGCTGGTCTCCAGCAGCTCTTTCAGGCTGGCGGCCCGACGGGCGTTGCCGAGGGCGAGCTTCTCGCCCAGATCGTAGAAGATCACGGACATGCCCAGGTTCTCCGCCAGCACCGACAGCTGGGTGCCGATGTTGCCGTACCCGACGATGCCCAGGGTCCGGCCGCGGACCTCATGAGCTCCGACGGCAGACTTGTTCCAGATTCCCGCGTGCATGTCCTTGTCCATCACGGACTGACGGCGAGTCAGCGCGATGATGTCGGAGATCGCGATCTCGACGACGGACCGGGTGTTGGAGAACGGGGCGTTGAAGACCGCGATGCCGCGGGAGGCGGCGGCACGCAGATCGATCTGGTTGGTGCCGATGCAGAAGGCTCCGACCACGGCAAGATCCTTGCCGGCTTCGAACACCGCCTCACTGAGGTGGGTCTTGGAGCGTATTCCCAGGATGTGCACTCCGTCGAGGGACTCGATGAGTTCATCCTCGTCCAGTGCGCCGGTGCGCGTGATCACCTCGATTCCGCGTGCTGCCAGAATCTTGGTGGCGTCGGGGTGCAGGTTCTCGAGGAGCAGGGCTTTGAGCACGCACCCATCGTCCTCTATCTAGGACAGTGCGCCAAACCGATCTCGCAGCGTGGGAGTGCCGGAGGGCAGCGGAGCACTGTGGATCATCACCAGGCGGCGGGTGGGCCGGGTCATCGCCACGAACAGATCGGAGGCTCCTCCGGGGCCGGCCAGAATGTCAGCGGGCTCGATGAGGATGACCACGTCGTATTCGAGTCCTTTGCTCTCCAAGGCCGAGAGGACGACGATCCGATCGGCGCCATCGTTCCCAGCGGGCACCGGCCCGAGCCCTGTCAGGAGGTGGCGCACGGCGGCTGGATCCGCGGACAGCAGTGCCACCCGTCCCTCGGTGAGTTCCGCCAGTTCGGCGAACGCGCTGTCGATGCCGGTCCTCAGGAGTCGAGCGTGGCTGGTGTGCAGGATCTGCAAAGCCTCGGGGACGTCTCGTGCGGAGGTCAGGGTCGACACCGTCAGCCCGTGCGCGCGCGCTATCGCAGTCGCGGCGTCCGCAACGGTGGTGGGGGTCCGGTAGTTCACGGTGAGCACCTCCTGACGCAGATCAGCCCCGAAGAGCGGCCGCAGCCGGGACTCCCATGATCGCGTGCCCGCGGCCGAGCTGGTCTGGGCGACATCGCCCACAATGGTGAAAGACCGGGTGGGGCAGCGCCGTTGCAGAGCACGCCAGGCCATGGCGGAGAGCTCCTGCGCCTCGTCGACGACGATGTGCCCGAAGGTCCACGTGCGGTCGTGTACGGCACGCTCGGCCGCGGTGGCTCGTTGTGGTCCTGAGTCATAACGGTCAGCGAGCGTCTCAGCATCGACGATGCCGCCGGTGGCCCCGCTCGACTCGAGCACGGCGCGGGCGTATGTCAGGGCTTCGGAACGACGGTGTGCCTCAGCACGCGACTGGTCGTCGAGCCCCCGGTCGACGGTTCCCAGAAGCTCGGCGGCCTCGTCGAGGAGGGGGATATCGGCTTCGGTCCAGGGTGCGTCCTGCTCCCGGGCCAGTTCCGCGCGTTCCCCAGGCGTCAGCTCGGGGGCGGCCTCTGCGAGGCGGTGCGGCTTCGTGAACAGGTCAGAGACCAGCCGTTGAGGAGACAGCGGGAACCATGCGAGGTTGAGCGCCCGGCGAACCTCAGGGAGCGACCGGAGCTCGCTGAAGATCTCCGCGCGTTCATCCGGCTCGACGGGATGACCCAGGGAGGCGATGTACTGGTCGGCCAGATGCCGCAGCATCTCGCGCACGAAGGTCGGGCGAGCCGCATTGTGCGGCTGATGCGTACGTCGCGCCCGTGCGATGGCGTCGGAGATGTCTGCGGGGTGAAGGACGAGGTCGTGCCCGTCGACCGTGACGGATTCGGCTCGGGCCGGCACCCGTTCGCGTGCCCTGACGGCCCGGGG
>JAATES010000374.1 GCA_015655615.1 Actinomycetales bacterium | reverse complement strand
GCACCCGCACCGTACAACCCCGCACCACAAGCTGCACCCGCACCCGCACCGTACAACCCCGCACCACAAGCTGCACCCGCACCCGCACCGTACAACCCCGCACCACAAGCTGCACCCGCACCTGGCCATGGCTTCACGGCAGCGCAGGCGGCCGACCCTGCCACGTCGGGGATCGTCCTGGCGCAAATCGTGCAAGAGGCACCCGAGCTCCGTGCTGCGGTCGCGAGCAATTCCTCGACCTATCCGGCGCTTCTGGAATGGCTCGCATTGGTGAAGGATCCTGCTGTCGATGCGGCCTTGGCAGCCCGGCAACGCTGATCCTTACCTGATCGGGGCCGCCCTCCGGCGCGAGCTGGCGGACGGCCCCGATCCTTGAAGCCACTCATTGGGAATTACGCCTGCAGCGGGCACTGGAGGCGACCCTGTGAGACAATCTCGACATGTCAGATCAGTGGAATGACCCGACCACGTTCACAGCGGCGCTGGCCGCCGATCCCGCCACGGACCTAGGTACGCTCGCAGCCATAGCGAACCAGCGCCCGGACTTGCATGCCGCGCTGGCTTCTAACCCCGCGGCGCCCGCCGATCTGATTGCATGGTTGGGCAGCCTCGGAAGCCCACAGGTTGCTGCTGCGCTCGCTGCACGTGCTCAGGCGAGTATCGCTGCAGCGCCGACGCCAGATGCGGCTGCGCCTTCCGCTGCCGAGCCCGGCTCCTGGGGTTCTGCGATCCCCACACCGCTTCCCGCTGCCGAGACTGCGCCTGTGGCCGGGTTCCCCTCGGCTGCGGCACCGCCGCCCTCTGCCGCCCCTGCTGACGGCGGATACGGCCCTGGTGTGCAGCCGGGCTACGGAGGCGTCCCCGATGCCGTCGCGCCGAGGCGATCGCGGGCGGGAGTCTGGGTGGGCATTGCCGCAGCGGGAGCCCTAGTCCTCGGAGGAGGGGCATTCGCGGCCACCAAGCTACTGTCCCATGACACTGCAGGCGGGTCCTCCTCACCCGAGACCGCTGCGACGAACGCCATCGAAGGCCTGTCGGAGAACGACTCGGCCAAGGCACTCAAGGCGACCTCCCCTGCCGAGTCGGGCTATGCCAGCCAACTGGCGAAGATCGTGACCCAACACCTGTCGGACGTCGACAGTCTCAAGACGGTGACGAGTGACGTCAATCCCAGCGAGGTGGCAGGGCTGTACACCCTCACGTCCGAAGGGTTGAAGCTCAGCTCCAAGGAGCTTGCAGACACGTCGACGTCCCGTGTCACCGTGGAAGATGCGGTGATCACGGTCTCGGTCAATGCGGACAAGGTGGTCGCGTTCGCCAAGAAGTATTCGGACAGCGTCCAGACCCTCTCGAGCAGCCTCGCAAGCTCGGCTCTGGGGAGTACAGCCAGTGGTGCCGCGGCCTTCGATGCGGACGCGGAAGCGGAGCTCCGCTCGGAGATCGAGGACAATTTCCCGGCAGTACTGACTGTCAAGGGAGGCCAGGGGTCCGTCACCACGGCATCGAACTCCACCCCCGAGCAACTCGATGAACCTTTGACCGCGATCACAGTCAAAGAGGACGGCGCTTGGTACGTGAGCCCCTTGCTGACCTTCGCCGACTACGCGCTGACCGGCGCAGAGATCTCGGAGCGGGGCTCCCTTGCGAATGTCGGTGAGCCCAAGGGCGCTGGTTCGGCAACGGAAGCCGGCACTGCCTTCTTCAAGGCCATCGAGGCGACTGTGTCTTCGGGCGACCTCAGTGACCTGGAGCCGGTGCTGCCGTTGGCTGAACGTCGTGTGATCGCCTTCGTCGAGCCGACTTACAGCTCTGAGGAGGTGAAATCCGTCATCAAGAAGGCCAGCGGATTGGCCTTTGACGGTGCCGCCTTCAAGGAACGTGACTCGAAGGATGGCATCGCCCGGCTGGAGCTCACCGCGCTGAAGATCGGTTTCACCACTCAGGGGGTGACCGTCAACGGTGAGTGGAAGGACGGCTGCCTCACTGCGGAGGCGTTGGCACAGGCCGGTGGCAAGACGAGTTACTGCCTTTCTGATGACGAGTTCGCCGGACTGCGTGAACTGGGTGTCGACCAGTTGTCCTTCGTGGCACTCAAGGAGGGCGACGGGTGGTTCCTGAGCCTGCCTGCCAGCGCCGCTGATGCCACCGGAGTCATTCTGTCCAAGGTTCTCGCTCTGGTGGATGCGGGCAAGTTCCAGGACCAGCAGTGGCTCGAAGACAACTTCAGCGGATTGGCGTCGCTGTTCGGCGGGGTCGCTGGCACTGGTGCCGACAGCGACCTGGGGGGTCTTTCCGGCCTGGGCGGCGCCGACGACCCGACGACGCAGGCCACTCCTTCGGATGACGCCACGACGCCTGACACCGATACCAGCCAGGGCGGAGCTGCTGGAGCGTCTCTGGAAAGCGAGTTGGCGTCCGCCCGCACGGCGCTCGCCTCCTACCTCAAAGAGAACCCCAAGGCCGTCTGGCCGGATGTCACCTCGCTGGAGAAGTACGGATACAAAGCGTCCGACGACGTCACCGTGCTGATCACCAACTTCGAAGGCGTCGAGGACTACTGCCTG
>JAATES010000402.1 GCA_015655615.1 Actinomycetales bacterium | reverse complement strand
CTCGCGAACTCGGCGAAGCTGGTCAGCTCCAGTCCAGGATTGCGCGATCTACGGGTGCTGATGGCGGCGGAGCGCCAGGGCTCGAAGATCGTGCTCGACCTCTCAGGCGAGGGGTCGTCGCAGTCCGGCAGATGACCTGGAACGGATCGCGGCGAAGGTGGCAGATTCCGGCATCGGCGCAGGACCAGGAGCATCGGATTCGCTATATCTCGCGCCATTCGACGGGTGCGGCGATGATGGTTCCCCTGAGGTGAGGGAGGACCGATGACCACCGGACTGTACGACGATACGATCCGCCTCCGCATGCCGCGTATGCCGGGTGGACCCGCGACGGATCGCACGAGTCCTCTGCCGGCGAGCGTTGATGAGGCTTTGGCCGAGGTGCCCTCGTGGCCGCTGGATCTCCGGCCAGGTGAGGGGCGGACCGCGCGGCTGTGGGAGGTGCTGGCGAACCTGGCGGCGAACGACCTCGCGGTGGCGAGGGCTGTCGAGCCTCATCTCGACGCTCGGGCGATTCTCGCGCAAGCGGGCCTGGAGCGGGTGCTCGGCCGCCCAGTCTCGGAAGGAACGTGGGGTGTGTACGCAGCGGAGGGCCCCGGGATGGGAGTGAGTGCCACGCCGTCCGGCACTGAAGGAGGCTGGGTCCTGTCCGGAACCAAGCCGTGGTGCTCCCTGGCCGGTCGGTTGGATGCGGCATTGATGACTGCGACGGTCGGCGATGGCTCCAGGCGCCTCTTCGCGGTCGACCTGCATGATGGCGGCATCCAGCTGGGGGACGAGCCCTGGGTGTCCCGTGGCCTGGCGGAGATCCCCAGCGTGAGCATCACGGTGCATGGCGTGGCCGGGGAGCCTGTCGGCGAGGCGGGGTGGTACCTCGAGCGCCCGGGCTTCGTCTGGGGCGCGATCGGAGTCGCGGCATGCTGGTACGGCGGGGCGGTGGGCCTGGCCCGCACCGTCTACGCTGCCGCGCACGAACGAGGTGACCAGGACATCGCGATGATGCATCTGGGCTGGGTCGACGAACAGTTGCATGCCGCTCGTCAGTCGCTCATCCTGGCGGCCGAGGAGGTCGACACCGGTGGCTCGCTCGAGTCGGGAATCCAGGCGAAGCGAGTCCGGGCCGTCGTGGCACGTGCCTGCGAGGACGTCCTGCGGAGCAGTGCGCACCTCCTGGGCCCCGGTCCGCTGGTGCTCGATGAGCGACACGCGAAACGGGTCGCGGACTTGCAGATCTACCTCCGTCAGCACCATGGAGAACGGGACCTGGCCTCTCTGGGGCGCGAGCTCGTCGCTCGGAGCGGGCTGCCATGGTGACATTCGACGGTCGGGAGCCCGGCACGGAGCCCTCCCGCTGGGACGACGGCCTCGAGAACCTCCCCGCGCTCGCGGTCGACCTCGGACGTCGCACTGTGGTGGTGGCGGCCCACCCGGATGACGAGAGCCTGGGGGCGGCTGGCCTGATCGCCTACCTCGCCGCGCGCGGCGAGTGCGTGGAGGTCATCGTGGTCACGGACGGGTCGCAGTCACACCCGGGGTCGCCGACGATACGGCCCGCCGACATGGCGTTGCTGCGTGAGGCCGAAGTGCGCCGAGCTGTCGAGTCTCTGGCGCCCGGCGCCCCGCTGGTGATGCTCGGCTATCCCGATGGAGCCACCCGGGAACACCAGGCCGCGATCGAGCAGGACATCCGGGCGTTCCTGGGTGCCGAGCGCGAGTCGGTGCGGCTGGTGGCGCCATGGCGGGGAGATGGGCAGCGCGACCACAGAGTCGTCGGCGACATCTGCGCGAGGATCGCCCAGGACGGCCAGGCGGAACTCTGGGAGTATCCCATCTGGTTGTGGCACTGGGCGAGCCCGCAGGACGACGCTGTGCCGTGGGACCGCCTCCGATCGCTCGCCCTGCAGGACAGCGAGGTGGTGCGCAAGAGCCGGGCGATCGCCTCCCACCACAGCCAGCTCTATCCGCTGTCCGGGCAACCCGGTGACGAGGCCGTCCTGCACCCGAGGTTCGTGCGGACCTTCGACCGCGACGTCGAGGTCTTCGTGGTGTCACCATCTCCGGTCCGGAACTTGGGGCGGGATTACTTCGACGATCTCTACGACCGGCACGAGGACCCTTGGGGCTATGCAGACCGGTGGTATGAGCAACGTAAGCGCGATCTCACTCTCGCCGCGCTGCCGCAGCAGGCCTGGGGACGAGTGCTCGAGATCGGGTCGTCCACGGGACTCTTCACTCAACTGCTGGCCGCTCGCGCCGATCAGGTGATCGCCCTCGACCTCTCGGAGCTCGCCGTGTCGCGGGCACGTCGGCGGTTGCAGGGGCATCCCTACGTGCGGATCGATGTCGCAGATGTACGCGACGGACTCCCGCAGGGGCAGTTCGACCTCGTGGTGCTCTCGGAGGTGGGATATTACGTCGAGCGATCCGACTTGCTGACGTTGGCCGACCGGATCCGCCGGTCCCTGGCGCCGGACGGGGTGGTGTTGCTGTGCCACTGGCGCCACGCGATTCCCGGCTCGGAGCTCACGGG
>JAATES010000280.1 GCA_015655615.1 Actinomycetales bacterium | reverse complement strand
TGCGCCGCGTCTTCGCCGCCGCCCCGGAGACGGACAAGGACTCATACATCCGGGCGTATTCGATCCCGGACCGTTGCGAAGACGGACGACTGCCTCGTCGTGGCGTTGTGGTCGACGAATCCTCCGGATCCTCGGGGTCGCCCACGAGCTGGGTCCGTGGTTCTGCCGAAAGGCGAGCCACCCGGCAACTGCTCCAGGTCGGTTTCATGCGGACGGCGAAGTCGCTGACCCGCCAGCCCTTCGTCATCAACGCGTTCTCGCTCGGTGCCTGGGCGACTGGGATGAACGTCAGCGCAAGCCTCACTGACATGACGATGATCAAGTCCTGCGGGCCGGACCGTGACAAGATCGTGGCGACCATGGAGGAGTTCGGCCCGGACTTCACCTACATCATCACCAGCTATCCGCCCTTCCTGAAGGGGCTCCTCGAGGACGATCGGCTCGACTGGTCCACCTATGACGTGGTGTGTGCCTTCGGCGGCGAGGGCATCTCGGAAGCGATGCGCGACAAGCTGCTTGAGACCGCCAAGGCGGTGTTCGGCTCGTACGGGGCCAGCGACCTCGAGATCAACATCGCCATCGAGACGGACTTCACCATTGCGTTGCGAAGAGCCCTGGCCTCGGACGCCACCCTCGCCGCTGAGATCAGCAAATCAGGCGAATACGGGGTGCTGCCCAGCGTCTTCCAGTTCAATCCCTTCGACTATCTGATCGAGACCAATGACACGGGGGAACTGTTGGTCACCATCACCCGGAAGGAGAATATCAACCCCCGGATCCGGTACAACATCCACGACCGCGGCCATGTGGTCCGGATGAAGGACCTGCTGGCGATCCTGCGCCGTTTGGGGCACCATGACGTGGTCGCGGAGAAGTTCCTCGATCTTCCCGTGTTACTCCACTATGGTCGCAGCGATCTCTCGGTCGATTACAACGGTGCGGTCATGCCGCCGGATTCAGTCCGCGACGTCATCAACGCCGATGCGAGGCTCCTCGATGCGGTGGCCAACCACCGATTGATCTCCTTCGAGGACGCCCGCGGGAATCAGCAATTGCACCTCGCACTTCAACTGGTTCCTGGCATGACGATCGAGGACGAGGCGGAGACCGCCGCAAGGATCTTCTCCGCGCTGCGGAGCTCCAATCGGGACTTCCACCACGCCATTCGCACCAGCGCACCCGGTACTGAACCCACGCTGGGCTTCTATCCGTATCGCACCGGGGTCTTCAGCGATGACCAGGACAAGCTGAAGAATGACTACGTGTGGGTCCTCGGGCAAGACCATCCGGCTCTGGCCGGCCTCGCCGAGTCCCTGCATGTCAGTGACCGAGAACGGCGGTCCTGAAGGAGGCTGAACCGCTGGACCCCTGGCGTCATGTCAGTGTCCGACGTGACACGACGCCTCAGAGCAGTGCACCAGCACCTTGCCGTCTAGAGCAGATGGAACTCATTGAGAAGCTGGCCGATCTCGGTGCCGTCGACCTTCTTGACGAGCCGGCGCCGGATCAGGTCCGGCCCCGGGATGTCGATCTCGGCGCCGTCGCGAAGCCGGCTGGTCGCGGCGAGCAGCTTGCGGACGTCATAGGTCGAGTTGTAGACCTCTGGCACTCCGCGTTCGATGCCGAGCAACTGGTAGGCGGCCTCCATACTGGTGCGCACCGAGTACTCGGTGGTGAAGATGCAGTCGCGCGATGTCTCAGCGAACTGTCCGATGAACGCGAAGTTGACCGAGCCCTCAGGGACGACGGCCGGGCGGTCACCGGCCTGACGCGGCATGAAGAACGAGGTGACATAGGGCATCATGACCGGCACGCACTTTGCCGCCTGAGCTGCGAGCGCGGGGATGTCGTCCACGGGGACCCCCAGGTGGAAGAGCCATTCCTGGGTGATCTCCTCTCCCGTGCAGTCCTGCATCGGCTTCGTGACGTAGTCGCCCGGCACGTCGACGAACAGCGAATAGACCCAGACGACGATCTGGTCCCTCGGCTGCTGCTTGAAGTGCGGCTGCCGGTTGACCGTCCAGCTCAGCAGCCAGCTCGAGTC
>JAATES010000258.1 GCA_015655615.1 Actinomycetales bacterium | reverse complement strand
GGGGTGCTGCCACAGTTGGCCGCGGACCGTGATCGGGGTGCTGGCAGGCATGCCACTGATGAGGACCGTGTCACGCACGACCGTGGCCAGGTCCGCATCCGGGGCATCCGTGGACGCGGTGGTCGTCACCTTAGGGCTCGGGGTCCACCGCACCGTCTCGACCGGCACCCCGTACGCGGTCTGGGAGGCGGCCAGGAGCCCGCCCAAGGCCTCGCTGCTGGAGATCACGAACGTGTACGACCCCGACTGCTTGGGTGCGTTCATGTTCGGGGTGGCCCAGGTCGCGTCCCCGGACGAGTTCAGGGTCACCACGGTGCTGGCAAGGTCAATCGGGGTCTTACCCGCCGGTACGGTGGCCTGCTGCGCTGGTGCGGCGGTCCCGTGGTAGTACGCCCGAGCGACGAGCTGGACCTGCTGACCCGCGAATGCCGGGTCGGCATTGATCTTCACTGAGTCCTTGAGGACCAGAGCGTTCGTGGTCTCGGTGATCGCCGCCGCGACCGTGGTGATCACGGGTTTGACGGCGGGGGCCGCGAGGGTGTCTGAGGCGGACTCGGTGGTCTCGGCCCTGGTGACGAAGTCTTGCTCACCCGACCCGCCGGTCCACCTGGCCACGGTGCTAGAGGGCAGGCCACTGATCTTCACGGTGGCCTTGACCGTGCCCGGCCCGGTGAACACCACCGAGTAGGACTTGGCAGACGCCGCGGTCGTGAAGGTCTTCACCGACTCCCCCGAAATGAAACGTGCAGGTCCGCTCAGCGTGACGACTCCTGCGTACCCGGCAGTCCACTTCCCCGCGTCGGACTTCACCCCGACATTGGTGATCGACGCGGCCAGGGGCGAGGTCTTGGTCAAGGTGAGCTTCGCCGCGTAGTCGCCGGCGTAGTCGCCGGCCTGGTCCCACATCTTCTTCGCGATGGTCTTGATCGCGGACGGGGTCGCCGACACGAAGGCGGCGCGCCGCGAAGCTGCGGAGACTCCGTTGGACCCGATGTCGTAGTTCGAGTGGGTCAGGTAGCTCAGTGCCGCATGGGTCTGATCCCTGCTCGCACCGGGGTAATTGGTGGTCGTCCATCGTTCCAGGGCGTAGGAGAGCCTGGGTGCTCTCATCGAGGAAGATGATCCCGCTTTGCTCGGCAGAGTGGCACCGGCCTCGATGCACCACGCATAGGACGTGCCCGTACCCGACGGTGCATTGAGCGAGCCCAACCAGATGGACCCCGACGACGTCACCCCCGACAGGTTCTGGCCATCCGCCTTCGAGGCACCAGCCGCCTGCGCCACAGTCGAGAGTCCACTGCACACAGTCACGGCAACGAGAACCGCCACCAGCAACACCCCTCGCATTCGGTGGCGCGACCTGATCTGAGATTGAACGCGGATTCGCCGTCTGGACGATGGCTGGCTCATGGTGCACCCCTTGGAGACGTGTCGATCGATGTCAGGTCTCCAGCGGAATGCCTAGCCAAGGCGATCGTGAAGCAATGGTGGCCATTGTGGATATCGCGGCATCGTCCACAGCCTGTGTCACCACGCCGGCCCCCAAGTTCTCCACACCTGTCAGATCCGGTACCCCTCAAGCCCGGCAGAGTGGCAGGATCGGACCATGGACCCACGCGCTGGCACCGTTGCCACACCCAGTGACCTCGTTGACGTCGACGCCCTGATCGGCGCTTACTACGACCTCAATCCGGACGTTGACGATCCAGCGCAGAAGGTTGTCTTTGGAACCTCAGGGCATCGTGGGTCCAGCTTGGACAGTGCCTTCAATGAGGCCCACATCCTCGCGATCACTGCGGCGATCATCGAATACCGCCATGCCCAAGGCACCGATGGGCCACTCTTCATGGGTCGAGACACCCACGCACTCTCCCGGCCTGCGCAGGACACGGCTTTGCAGGTCCTTGCGGCAGCCGGTGTCGAGGTTCGCATCGACAGCCGGGATTCCTGGACTCCCACCCCGGCGGTCTCCCATGCGATCCTGCGTGCGAACGGATCGGGCACTCCCGGAGGCCTGCGGCGCAGTGGGCCGGGATTGGCTGACGGAATCGTCATCACCCCGTCCCACAACCCGCCCCGTGATGGCGGATTCAAGTACAACCCGCCACATGGCGGGCCTGCCGACTCCGACGCGACCTCATGGATCGCCAACCGCGCGAACGAGTGGCTACGCCAAGGAGTCGGCGGCATCCGTCGCATTCCGGTCGCAGCGGCCACCTCGGTGCCGAGCACTCAGCGATATGACTTCATGGGTGCTTACGTCGACGACCTTCCCCATGTGCTCGATCTCGAGGCCATCCGCCGGGCTGGCGTGAGAATCGGGGCCGATCCACTGGGCGGAGCGTCGGTCGAGTACTGGGCTGCGATCGCCGAACGGCATCAGCTCGATCTCACCGTGGTCAACCCCAAGGTGGACCCGCAGTGGTCCTTCATGACACTGGACTGGGACGGCAAGATCCGAATGGACTGCTCATCCCCGTCCGCTATGGCCTCACTCGTGGCACGGATGGCAGCGCCAGGCGCGGGATTCGACATTGCCACAGGCAATGACGCCGACTCCGACAGGCATGGCATCGTCACACCGGACGGTGGGCTGATGAACCCGAACCATTACCTGGCTACGGCCATCTCCTATCTTTATTCGGGCGCTCGACCCGGTTGGCCGCAGGACGCCGCCGTCGGGAAGACCCTGGTCTCATCGAGTCTGATCGATCGAGTGGTTGCGGGACTGGATCGCCCGCTGGTGGAGGTGCCGGTCGGTTTCAAATGGTTCGTGCCAGGGCTCTTGGATGGAACCGTCGGCTTCGGTGGGGAAGAGTCCGCGGGCGCCTCGTTCTTGCGCAAGGATGGCACGGTCTGGACCACTGACAAGGACGGCATCCTTCTGGCTCTCCTCGGATCTGAGATCCTCGCGACCACCGGCAAATCTCCGTCGGCACTGCATCGCGACTTGATTGAGCGCTACGGCGAGTCCTGGTATGCACGCGTTGACGCCCCGGCGACTCTCGAGGAGAAGTCACGACTGGCAGCCCTGGACCCCTCTCAAGTGACCTCGACGGTTCTGGCTGGTGAGCCCATCACCGCAGCATTGACGCGAGCTCCTGGAAACGACGCGGCCATCGGCGGCCTGAAGGTCACCACTCACAACGCCTGGTTCGCTGCACGCCCCTCGGGCACGGAGAACGTCTACAAGATCTATGCCGAATCGTTCGTGTCGGCCGACCATCTTGCTGAGGTCCAGCGGCAGGCCAGAGACGTCGTGGGCGCCGCGCTCGCGTGACTCGGACGCGCTCGCGTGACTCGGACGCGCTCGCGTGACTCGGACGCGCTCGCGTGACTTGGACTGCTGACGTGTCGCTTGTCGGTCGCGCCGCTCCGACTGACGGACGGCTCACCTGCCTAAGCAGTCGGGGTGTGCCGCAGGTCCGCATACCCCGGGTGTCGCTCCAGGTAGCTCGCAATATAGGAGCACCGCGGCACCACGGACCACCCCTGCTCCCGGGCAAAGTCGAGGGCTGCCGCTGCCAGCTGTCCCGCGATTCCGCGGCCACCGAATTCCCGGTCGACCACCGTATGAGTGAAGGTCGCGACTGTCCCCGCCCGCTCGTAGGTGAGATATCCGACCTCACCGCGCTCCGGGAACACCGCACCTAGCCGCTGTTTCTCCTGATCGTGCACGATGTCCGGGGTGGCGCGCCGCTCAGTATCTCCGCTATCGAGTGCCATCCGTCCATTGTCGCCGATCGGGCAGCCCGCCGGAATCCGCCCGGGTTCCCCGGGTGCCCCGAGTGCCCCGAGTTCCTCCATGGCATGGAAGACTGGATCGGTGCCTCAGCAAGACCCTGTTCACTCCACCAAGCCAGAGCCCTCTCCCCGAGCCGCGTCGACTCCCGACGGAACGCTGACGCAGCGCAATCCCTATCGGGTCATCCTCAGCAACCCCGGCGCGGTGCGGTTCAGCGTCACCGGTGCCGTCGCCAGGCTTCCCATGTCGATGGTGGGACTCGGCATCGTCCTGATGCTCCAAGGCCTGTACGGCTCCTACGCCGTGGGGGGCCGGGTATCCGCCGTCTACCTCATCGTCCAGGCCTTCTGCTCCCCCCAGATTGCACGCCTGGTGGACCGTCACGGACAGTCCAAGGTCATGCGCCCACTCGTCCTGGCCACCGCTGTCTCGATGATGGGCTTGATCGCGGCCGCCCTTGCGCAGGCTCCCGAGGCGGTCCTCATGGCATTGGCCGCCGCCGTCGGCGCGTCGATCGGATCGGTCGGCGCCATGGTGCGAGCCCGGTGGAGCTACCTGCTTGACGACCCTGCGCAACTCCACACGGCCTTTTCCCTGGAATCTGCCATCGACGAGATGGTCTTCGTCATCGGCCCAGTCCTGGCCACCAGCTTGGCGACACGCGTGCATCCGGCTGCCGGCCTCGTCCTGCCGGTGCTCGCCGCCGGCCTCGGCGGCTGGTGGTTCTTGATGCAGCGCGACACCGAACCACCCGCACGCCAGATCGTCCCCGGGGAGCATCGCCAGCCCAGCGTGCTGCGCAGCCCGGGACTGGTCGCTCTCTGCCTCATCTTCGTGCTGGTCGGAGGGATCTTTGGCGCCGTGGACGTCTCCACGATCGCCTTCGCTGAGGAACACGGCAACGAGGGAATCGCCGGGTTGATCCTGGCCGCGTTCGCACTCGGCTCGCTGACCTCAGGGCTGGGTTACGGCCTGCGCAACTGGCGTTCGCCGCTCACGACACGGCTCACCCTCACCATGACGGGGCTCACCGCAGGCATCTGGCTGTTCCTCCTCGCAGACAGCACCGGCTTGCTGGCCCTGATGATGTTCGTCGCCGGATTCGCCATCGCTCCGACCATGATCACGGGAAACAACCTGGTCCAGATCCTGGTCCCCGAACGCCAGCTCACCGAAGGCCTGACGTGGGTCGCCACCGCGCTCGGCATCGGCATCTCCGTCGGCACCTCCATCGCAGGAACCCGAATCGACTCGAACGGGGCCCATGCGGGCTTCCTCGTGGCGACCGCCTGCGCTTCGGTCGGGCTGCTCATGACCGTGGCCGCGGTACTGCTCGTCAACCACCGTCGTCGCCGCACCACCTCCGGCTGAGGCCGTCGCACGGCCTCGGGACCCCTTGCGCCCGCGCTCATTACCTGACTAAGGTCAAAGAATGAGAGAAGAGATGGCTGCCCTTCGGCACTTCAACCGCGCGTGGTCGCAACGGGTGGGCCTCCTCGACGAATCGTTCCTCGGCTCAGGCCGGCCGCTCGGGCCATCGCGGGCCCTGTTCGAGATCGGCCCCGAGGGTGTGGCCGTGGGCGAATTGCGCGAGCGCCTCGGACTCGATGCCGGCTATGTCAGTAGGCTGCTGCGCCGGTTGGAGCGCGAAGGCCTGGTCACCACGTCCCCGGACTCCAGCGACGCCCGGCGGCGCCGAGCCGTCCTGACGGGGCCCGGCCTGGACGCCTGGCATGACCTCGAACGACGTTCCGACGACATCGCGGGGCGCATCATGGAACCTCTCTCGCCGTCCAAACGTGCCCGGCTAGCCGAGGCGCTGCGCACGGCAGACGGCTTGGTGCGGGCGGCCACGGTCGCCCTGGTCGAAGTCGATCCTGCATCCGCGCCCGCACAGACCGCGCTGGCCGCCTACTTCGCCGAGCTCGACGCGTCCTTCCCCGGCGGTTTCGATCCCGGCGATCCCGACCTTTCCTCCTATCGCCGCCCTCATGGCCGATTCGTCGTGGCGTTGTCGGATGGGCAGGCGGTCGCCTGCGGCGCGATCCAGCGGTTGTCCGACACCATCGCCGAGATCAAGAGGATGTGGGTGGCAACGTCATGGCGGGGTCAGGGGCTCGCCGGTAGGATGCTGAGCCATCTCGAGGCATTGGCCTCGGCCGATCACCACGGCGTCGTGCGTCTCGACACCAACTCGAACCTCATCGACGCCATCGCCATGTACCGCCATGCCGGATATCGCGAGATCGCCCGCTACAACGACAACCCTTTTGCGGAACACTGGTTCGAGAAGCCGCTGTCGCACTAACACCGGCACCGGCACTAACACCGGCGCCTATGGACCCGGCCAACGCCTCGTGGGGCAATGTGGCGAAGACGACAGGACCTCCGGTCGAAATCATCCCACCATTTGAGGCATGATGGAGTGTCACGTTCTCTGGCCCCACGCGTCGGCCGGAAGCCCTCTGCCTTCAACCACGGAGCACACGTCATGGCCAAGCAGCACGTTCGCGGCGACACCGTCGCCGACCTCCTCGTCAACACCTTGATCGACGCAGGGGTCAAGCGCATCTACGGGATCGTCGGAGACAGCCTGAACCCGATCGTCGACGCGGTGCGGCGCAGCAACAAGAACGCCGATGGCGGCATCCAGTGGATCCATGTGCGCCATGAGGAGTCGGCCGCCTTCGCAGCAGCCGCCGATGCCGAGATCACCGGCCAGCTCGCCGTCTGCGCCGGATCCTGCGGCCCCGGCAACCTCCACCTGCTCAACGGCCTGTACGACGCCAACCGGTCCCGGGTGCCCGTCCTGGCGATCGCGAGCCACATCCCCAGCGTGCAGATCGGCACCAGCTACTTCCAGGAGACCCACCCCGATCGGCTCTTCACCGAGTGCTCGGTGTACTCCGAGATGATCTCGAATCCCGAGCAGGCGCCCCGGGTGATCACCTCCGCCATCCACCACGCCTATGCCGGGCCCGGTGTCTCCGTGCTCACGCTGCCCGGTGACATCGCCGATGCGGACGCGCCCGCCATCCGGCCGCGCGACCTATCGCGGCGTCCCTCCCAGCCCCGCATCATCCCCTCAGCCGACGCACTGCGCGACCTCGCCGATGCCATCAACGCCGCCGGCAAGGTGACGATCTTCGCCGGAGCCGGCGTCGAGGGCTCCCACGACGAGGTCATCGGCTTCGCGGACAAGATCGCCGCCCCCGTCGGTCACTCCCTGCGCGGTAAGGAGTACATCCAGTACGACAATCCGTTCGACGTCGGGATGTCCGGCCTGCTCGGCTACGGATCAGCCCATCAGGCGATGCATGAGGCCGACCTGCTGATCCTGCTCGGAACCGACTTCCCGTACGACCAGTTCCTGCCCGAGTCCGTCCGGACCGCTCAGATCGACGTCCGGGAGGAGAACCTCGGGCGCCGCACCCGGCTCGACCTGGCGGTCGTCGGCGACGTCGGCGAGACGCTCCGGGCATTGCTCCCGCTGGTGGACAAGAAGAAGTCGCGCAAGTTCCTCGACCAGATGGTCAAGAAGTTCGAGCGGGCGATGAACAACGTGGTCGGCGCCTACCAGGGCAAGAAGGCCGAGACGCTCGTCCCCATCCACCCCGAGTTCCTAGCCGATCAGCTCAACGAGGCGGCCGCCGACGACGCGATCTTCACGGTCGACACCGGTATGTGCAACGTGTGGGCCGCGCGCTACATCCGGGTCAACGGCAAGCGACGGGTCATCGGATCGTTCTTGCACGGCTCCATGGCCAATGCGCTGCCGCATGCCCTCGGCGCTGCGGTCTCGCAGCCCGGACGTCAGGTGGTCGCCATGGCCGGTGACGGCGGGCTCTCCATGCTCCTGGGTGAGCTCATCACGGCGAAGAACTACAACCTGCCCGTCAAGGTGGTCGTCTTCAACAACTCGTCGCTGGGCATGGTCAAGCTGGAGATGCTGGTCAACGGATTGCCTGCCTTCGGCACCGAAACGCCGTCGACCGACTACGCGGCCATCGCCAACGCGATCGGCATTCCCGCGGTCCGCGTCGAGAACCCGCACGACGTCGCCGGAGCCCTCAGGGGCCTGTTCGACCGGCCGGGCCCCGCCCTGATCGACGTGGTCACCGACCCACGGGCGCTCTCGCTGCCGCCGAGCATCACTGCCGACCAGGTCGCTGGCTTCGCCGTGGCCATGAGCAAAGAGGTCCTCGGCAACGGATTGGGCGAAGCCGTCTCCATGGCCCGCTCGAACCTGCGCAACATTCCCAGGCCGTGATCCGGGCTCCCTGGCTGCGCGTGGCAGGCGCCCTCTTCGCGGTCGCGTGGGGAGGCAACGAGTTCACGCCGCTGTTGGTGATGTACCGCACGGAGAGCGGGCTGTCGGCAGCGACCGTCGACGTGCTGCTGGCGGCCTACGTGCTCGGCATCATCCCGGCGTTGCTCCTGGGCGGTCCGCTGTCCGACCGCTTCGGACGGCGTCCCTTGATGCTGCCCGCACCGCTGCTGGGCATCTGCGGCAGCGCCATCCTGGCACTCGGAGCCGAGAGCTCGGCGCTGCTCTTCATCGGACGGGTGTTCTCCGGTCTCGGACTCGGGCTGGTGATGGCCGTGGGCACCGCCTGGATCAAGGAGCTCTCCCAGGCTCCGTTCGACGCGGCAGCCGACGCCGGGGCCGGCGCACGGCGGGCCGGGCTGTCCCTGACCATCGGATTCGGGCTCGGAGCCGGGGTCGCATCTGCCCTGGCCCAGTTCGGTCCAGCGCAGTCGGTGACGCCGTACCTGGTGAACATCGTGATCTCGATCGTCGCCTTCATAGTGCTGATCCCCGCACCTGAGACTCGCGCCCGCGCGGCGACCCCGGGGCGCCTGCTCGACGACCTGACAATCCCATCGGCGATGCACCGCAGGTTCCTGCTGGTCGTGGTCCCGGCCGCACCGTGGGTCTTCGGCACCGCCGCGACCGCCTATGCCATCGTGCCGGGGCTGATGGCCCAGCAGGTGGGGGACTATCGCATCGGGTTCTCCGGTCTGCTGTGCCTGGTCACGCTCGGGTGCGGCGTCGTGATCCAGACCATCGGCAAACAGATCGACTCAGTGCGAAGTGCTCGGGGCACCGCGGTGGCCCTGGCGGTGACGATCCCGGCGATGGCCCTTGCCGCCATCGCCGCACGGACGTTGTCGATCGGCTGGTCCATCGTGGCGGCCGCCGCCCTGGGCCTCGCCTACGGGATGTTGCTGATCTCCGGCTTGCAGGAGATCCAGCGCATCGCGGGCCCGGATGACCTTGCCGGCCTGACGGCGGTGTTCTACTCGCTGACCTACCTGGGTTTCTTCATCCCCGCCATCCTCGCCGCCCTGGACCGCTGGTTCGACTATCGCCAGATGTTCCTCGGCGGCGCCGTGATCGCGGCGATCAGCCTGGGTTTCGTGTCGCTGTGGTGGGCCAAGCACCTGCCACAGCATCCGCACCGGGAGGAGCCTGAGCCTGCCGAACTGGTCGAGTCCTACTGACCTGCTAGACGGACAAGGTAGCCCTGCGCCAGCGGTGCGGTGAAAGGGTTCTGCGCGGCTCTGCTAAGGAGCGCCTCAGCCTGCGCCTTCTGCCCCAGCTGCGCCCGTGCCATCCCCGACCACAAGCTGATGGCACGGTCTTCCGGACTCAGGACAGCTGCACGATCCAAGGTCGTGATCGCACCGCCGAAATCGCCTTGAACGGTGTGAGCCATGCCAAGAATTCGCATTGCCTCAACGGAGCGCGGGGTGCGGCCCAATGCCTGTATCGACCAGCGCTCGGCCGCGGCTGCGGACGGCTTGTCACCCGCCTGGGTGCCCGCCGCATATATGGTGGCGGCGACAAGCGGGACGTCCGCGTCCCATGGGCGCCAGCGGCGGGCGGACTCGATTGCCAAATCTGCCGCGGTCACGTCTCCGCGAGAGGCCGATCCGACCGCCGCACGCAGGTGCCCGTCCCCGATCATGGCCGCGATGAGGATCATTCCCAACATCGTTCCTCCGGCCAAGACAACCCAACGCTGGAGAGCGAGCCCATCCCATGGCGCGCGTCGGCCAGCCGGATGAGGCTCCCTCCTCGCTGAGGTGCCAGCCACCACCCTGCTCGCCACCGCACCCAGCAGAAACGCCGCCAGCGGCGTAGTCCCTGCAGAGGTGAAATGCGTCAGCAACGCGACCGCATAGGCCACCAGCGAGATTCCCGCTGACAGCAGGAACGCCGACCGCATGGCGCTGGCGCCCAGCGAGCCCTCCCGCTGCGAATACGGCGTCAGAGACGGCCCGGCACTGCGCCGGACGCGACGCACACCCCAGTACCCCAGCAGCACCGCTATCGCGAGGCACACCACGACCAACATGATTCCGCCGGAGGCGGCGACCTGAAGTGGCATCGCGTGTGGGGAGTCCACCGTGGACATCGGGTCGTCCCGGAGGCCCCACTGCGTGCTGCGATAAAGAGGCAGGGCATCCACGAATCCGCTGGGCCCAGCTCCCAGCCAGGGCGAGTCTCGCAGCAAGCCGAGCGTGGACCGCCAGAGATCCGCTCGCCCGGCGACTGTACCGTCGGCGAGTGAGGATTCACCCAACACCCGCGCCCGGGTGAGCGGCACAGCAAGACCGACCACACCTATCACTATCAGGACCCCCCAGGGAGCCACGATGAGCGGGTTCGCACGGCAGAGCGCCCTGACCCGGGGGGCGGCAGATCCGATCGAGCGCCCAGGCCGTCGCTCCCTCGGCACCTTCCAGCAGGCGGCCACGACCGACATCAGGAGCAGACCGATGACCGCGCCCAGCAACGCGCCCCGGGAGGCCGCTAGAGTCAGCGTCGCCGCAGCACTGGCCAGGCCCGCCCACCACAGCCGGCAGGGATGCAGCACTGCGGGAACCGCCAGCAGCAGCAGGAACATCATGCCGATGATCCCCTGGTCGGAGGCATTGCCCAGCAGTGCGCCGGGGCGTGCCACATCGCCACCCAGCGGCCGCAGGCCGGCGGCCTCGAGCAGGCTGACCGCGGCGTGCAGCAGGGCGCACCACGAGATCGCGTTCCACCACATCCGGTATCTAGTGTGATCCACCTGGGGACCCAGGACGCGAGTCCCCGCCCACCCGGCGCCTACGTAGACAGATAGTGCCAGTAGGCCCTCATACCTGGGCCACCTACCGAGTAGCTGCGCGGCAGCGGCGTCGCCCCGCAGCGCCGCGACCAGCAGGAGGAACCCACCTGCGCCGACCAGCGCGGCCAGGCGCCGGTCCATGCGACCATGCGGTACCGCCCAGGCCGCTGCCACGACGGCGATGACCACCAGCAGCAATTTGGCAAAGGAAAAGCGAAAGAGCGTGCCGGGTGCAAGAACTGCGGTCGAGAAGACCACAGCGATCAGGCTCACCGTCGGCAGCCACGCACCCTGGCCGGAACTACCGAGAAACCCGCAGACCGCGCGGTCACCATGATGTGGCATATGTCGCTTTCCCTGAATCCGGAGCGGATCGAGTGCTATCTATTCGTTGCATTTCATGTATCGTAATCGCAGAATAAAGCTGTGCCGCGATCCCTTTCTCCTTCCTCCGCACCAACCACCAGAGAGGTGTCTTCCGTGTTCACTCCCTCCCTGCTCTCCGCCAGGCCTCATCGCACCTGGTGGGCGATGTGCTGCGCGCTCGCCCTGCTGATGACCGGCGCCGCATTGGCACCCGCGGCGCATGCCGCCGCGACGACCCTCACCGGAACCGTGGTGTTCCCGGCGGGATACACCTACGACGAGGACACTCCACCTGAAGTGACTGCCTCCCTGTCCGACGATGGTGGCGGGTACGGAGAAAGGTCGGCGGTGGTCTCCCATACAGGAGCATTCACTCTGGAAGACCTCAAGACGGGTTCCACCTATCTCCTCGGCCTTCACGACGACACCGGTAGCCTGCTGAGCGGCTATTACACCGGTCCCGGGAGCCCGCTCGCCGCCAACGATGATGATGGCGATGAGGTCAGCCCCGGCGCTACGGGAATCACCTTGCGGCCCCGTCTTGCTGCCTCGATCAAGGGCACCATTGTGCTGCCCGGTGGAGTCGACCCCGACTCCGTCGACCTCTCCTTCGACGCTTACACGCTGATGTCAGACGACGACGAGGACCCCTACTGGGACTGGGTGGATTCCGTGAGTCGGGTCAACGGCAACTCTTTTGTGCTGGCCGGGCTGGTCCCTGGCACCAGCTATCGCATCCGGCTCTCCGATGACTCCGGCAACGTCTTCGACGGCTACTACGTCAGCTCGAGCCAGCCACTGACCGCTGAAATCGAGGACGCCTCGGCCATTGTCGCAGGCACCACCGGGATCACGATCCGGCCCAAGATCGCCTCCGCCATCAAGGGCACCATCATTCTGCCGAACGGCGTCGATGCGGACTCGCTGGATCTCTCGCTGAACGCCTATCGGCTCGTGACCGATTCTGAGGAAACGTCCTGGGACAGCGTCAGCCGTACGTACTCCATCGATGGCACCACCTTCACCGTCGCCGGTCTGACGCCCGGAGCCGAGTACCGGATAGGGCTCTATGATGACAACGCCGTCCTCGGCACCGGATACTTCGCAGCGAACAGCCAGCCACTGGCCGATGCAGTCGAGGACGCCACCACGGTCACCGCAGGCACCACGGGCCTGATCCTCCGGCCGAAGACCTCGCCCAGCATCACCGGCACCGTGGTGTTCCCTGCGGGGTACACCTACGACGAGGACAACTCTCCGACAGTCGAGGCGTCCTACCGCTACGACGAGGACGACGACGAGTCCTGGGACTCGGAAGAGTCGGCAGACGTCTCCAGCACGGGCGCCTTCACGATCAGGGATCTCAACCGGAGCACCGCCTACCGCATTGACTTTTGGGACAATTCAGGTCAGCTGCTCTCGGGCTACTACGCCGGCGCGACCAATCCTCTGGCCGAGGGCGTCACCGACGGCGTCGATGTGACCCCCGATGGCCCCGGTATCGTACTGAAGCCGCAGACCGCCGCGAGCATCACCGGCTCCATTGTGCTGCCCAGCGGCGTCAGCGCCGACGATCTCGACCTTTCACTCGATGCCTACGAGTTGGTGACGAACAACTACGAAGACCCTTACTGGAATCAGGTCAGCGCAGCGGGCACCGTGACCGGAACCACCTTCGCCCTCAAAGGACTGCGCCCGGGCAGGGACTACCGGATCGGCCTCAGCGACTCCTCCGGCACCGTGATCGACGGCTATTACGTAGCCAACGATCAGGCACTCGCCTCCTCGCCGGAGGAGGCGACCAGTGTCGCCGCCGGAGCGACCGACGTGGTG
>JAATES010000190.1 GCA_015655615.1 Actinomycetales bacterium | reverse complement strand
GCGGCAGCGAATTCGTCCGCCTCGCGACCGGTGGCGGTCACCACGACCAGCGGCCTGCCGGTCTGCGCAAGCGCGGCGGCGAGCGGCGGCCTCACACCGGTCGGGGCGACCACATCGAGGCCCACCGGGCTTTCCAGGTGCTCCACCACCTGCCTGGCTCGGGGATCGGCCAGCAGCGCGGTGAGCAGTCCGGTGAGTCTCATGAGTCCTTCGAGTGGTACCGCTGCTGAGCTGCAAGCAGCCCCTCAGTGAGGATCAGTTCCACCGCGTCGGCTGCGTCCTCGAGCAGCAGCGGCAGCTCCTTGCGCTCCGTGGCGGAGAAGTCCTTCAGCACGAAATCGGCGACATCCATGCGCCCAGGTGGACGGCCGATGCCTGCCCGGACGCGCACGTAGTCCTTGGTGCCCAGCGCCTTGGAGATGTCCCGCAGCCCGTTGTGCCCGCCCTCGCCGCCACCGATCTTGGCCTTGAGACTGCCGAAGGGGATGTCGAGTTCGTCGTGGACCACCACCAGATGATCGGGTGCGACGTCGTAATACTGAAGGAGCGCGCTCACCGGGCCACCCGAGACGTTCATGAAGCTGGCGGGTTTGGCCAGCAGCACTCGAGGGCCGGGGGCGCCGCCGGGGAGCAGACCGAGCCTGCCCGCGGCGACGCCCGCGCGCGCCTTGTGCTGCGAGAAATGCGAATGCGTGCGTTCTGCCAGCAGATCGAGGACCATCTGTCCGACGTTGTGGCGATTGCCGGCGTACTGCGGGCCGGGGTTGCCCAGTCCCACTATCAGCCAGAGGTCGTGCGACATGGCGCCTCCCTACGGAATGACAAAGGACACCGCGCCACGCAGAACGTCACTGCGCCGGGTACGAGGATCAGGCTCCGGTCTCGGCCGAGGTGGCCTGGGCGGCGGCAGCGGCGTCAGCCGCGTCGGCGGCCTCGTCCGCCGCGGAGGCGCGCGGCTCGGAGATCACGATCACGACGGCGTCCGCGTCCACGACCAAGGACGTGCCCTCGGGCAGGACGAGGTCGCCTGCCGTGATGCGAGTGCCTGCCGCCAGGCCTGCGACGCTGACCTCGATGCCGGTCGGCAGGTTGGTCGCCTCGGCCTCCACCGTGATGGTCTGCGATTCGACGACGTGGATGGTTCCGGGGGCCGACTCGCCCACGACGAGGACATCGACCTCGACCTGGATCTTCTCGCCCTTGCGGACCAGCAGGAAGTCGATGTGCTCGATGGTGTCCTTGATCGGGTTGCGCTGGACGTCCTTGGCCACGGCCAGCCGGGTCTCCCCGTCGACGGTCAGCTCGAAGAGCGCGTTGTGGTGCTTGAGGGCCAGCAGGGTGGCGTGTGCGGGAAGGGCGATGTGCACCGTCTCGCCACCGTGGCCATAGAGCACCGCAGGGGTCTGGTTGGCGCGACGCAGCCGACGAGCCGCTCCCTTGCCGAACTCTTTACGGGACTCTGCTGCAAGCTTGATGTTGGACATGACGGGTTCTCCAAGAGGGCGTGGATGGGCCGCACACCGAAGGGGCAGCGGCGGCGAGTCGCCCAGGCGCGGGACAGGCGACGGGCGCACGGAGGGCGCACCGCCTTGTCGATCACGGACGGGGCACCGATCATCAGAATCAGCGCCTCCGGATCGGCTGGGTCTCCCCACCCGTCACTCGTCCCTCGCCGAGGCAACCAGGCCACTATACCCGTATCGCCGTGTCGGTGGCGATGACCGCTGTCTCTGCTGGCCGGGCGGCTGCCACCGAAGGTACCGCTGCCGCACCACCCGGATAACGACCGTGACACTTGCACAAGTGGAAAACACTTTCTAAGCTTGCCTACATGGAAAGTTCTCTGGGTCCGCACGAACGCGTCCGCGGGATGGAACGCGCCGAGGCCGCACCCTACGTCGGGATGCCACCGTCTCCCTGGTGGGTACCTCCGACCTTGGGCCTGTGGTTCGCGGCCTATGTGGGGGCTTTCACCTTCTGGCGCGAGAACGAGTTCGCCTTCCTCGCTGCGATGGTCGCGCTCTGCGCCGGCATCGGCGTCTTCCTGGGGTGGCTGACGCGGCGGTATGGCGCCCTCGCGATGCCCGGTCGCGGCACGCCTCCGCCGGAGATCCGGCGCGAGTACCGGCATTACGCGGTCAGCGCGGCGGTGATTGTCGGCATCGTCGCGGGAACGTGGTGGTGGGCCGGGATCGTGACGGCTTCTGTTGTCACCTTCGTGCTGACGACCACAGGTCTGGCGCGGTATCAGGCCCGCTACGAACGCGCGGCCTCCCTGGTCCGGGAGCGACTGGCATGAACCTGGGTGGCCTGGACCCTGTCATTCACGCGCCCAAGCGGCTCATGGCGATGGCTGTGCTGGCGAACAGCGAGTATGCGACATTCCAGTTCCTCAAGGAACAGCTCGGCCTGACCGACTCGGACCTGTCCAAACAGATGTCGGCGCTGGAGTCGGCCGGCTATGTCAAGGCCAGCAAACGCGGCCGCGGGCCGGGCTCGGCCACGACGTACACGATGACCCGCCAAGGCGGTCGCGCCTATCGTGGGCATCGTGGCGCCCTCTACGACCTGCTCGCCGGCGATGGATCCGCTCGGGGCTCGGACTCTGATCGGAAGGTCAGCTCAACGCCGCGATGACCGCAGCCGCAAAGGCATCGACGTCGTCCTCGGTCGTGTCGAAGGAGCACATCCAGCGCAGTTCGCTGCGGGTGGCGTCCCAGTCGTAGAAGCCGAACCGCTCGCGCAACGGCTCGATGACGTCAGGCGGGAGGATCGCGAAGACCGCGTTCGTCTCGGTCGGCTGCGTCAAGACCAGACCCTGTACCTGGCCCGCCGCGAGCGCGGCGGAGAGCCGGTCATGCAGCCGGGTCGCCATGGCGTTCGAGTGCGAGGCCGACCGGTGCCACAAGTCGTCCTCATAGAGCGCGATCAGCTGCGCGGAGACGAACCTCATCTTGGACGGCAGCTGCGTGCTCAGCTTGCGGACGTACTCGATGCCATCGACGGCTCCGGCGTCGAGCACCACGACCGCCTCCCCCATCAGCATCCCGTTCTTGGTGCCCCCCAGACTCACCACGTCGACGCCGACATCAGTGGTCAGCGCCCGCAACGACACACCGAGCGCTGCCGCCGCGTTGGCGAGCCGGGATCCGTCGACGTGCACGCGCATGCCGAGGTCGTGCGCCTGGGTCGTCAGCGCGAGGACCTCGGACGGGGTGTAGACGGTGCCCAGCTCCGTGGCCTGTGAGATCGACACCACGAGAGGCTGCGCCCGGTGCTGATCGCCCCACCCGTAGGCCTGGGCCGCCACCAGCTCGGGCGTCAGCTTGCCGGCCGGTGCCTCGACGGTCCACAACTTCACGCCGCCGACGCGCTCGGGGGCCGCGTTCTCGTCGACGTTGATGTGAGCGGTGCGCGCCGTGATCACGGCACCCCACCGGGGCAGCATGGACGCCAGCGCCACCACATTCGCCCCGGTGCCGTTGAACACCGGGTAGGCGGCGGCGCCATCGCCGAACTGTGCGTGCACCACGTCCTGCAGCCGCTGCGTCCACGGGTCCGCCCCATAGGCTCCGGTGTGACCCGTATTCGCCTCGGCGATGGCCGTGAGCACCTCCGGGTGGACCCCGGAGTAGTTGTCAGAGTTGAAGGTCCGCCGCAGCTCAGTCGTCACCGGACCAGGCTACGCTCCACGATCCGACACTCCTCATTGCGGGTCTGGCCCCACGTCGCGCCGATCAGCTGTTGCCGTCGAACAGGCTCGTCACCGAGCCGTCGTCGAAGACCTCACGGATCGCCCGGGCGATCACGGGGGCGATGGAGAGCACCGTGAGCTTGCCGAAGCGCTTCTCGGCCGTGATGGGCAGGGTGTCGGTGACCACGACCTCCCGCGCACCGGAGTCCTGCAGCCGGCCCGGTGCCGGATCGGACAGCACGCCTTGCGTCGCGGCCACGATGACGTCCTTGGCGCCTGCCTCCAGCAGCACCCGCACCGCACCCACGATGGTGCCGCCGGTGTCGATGAGGTCGTCGACCAGGACGCAGGAGCGTCCCTGCACGTCGCCGACCACCCGGTTCGCCACGGCCTGGTTGGGGACGTTGATGTCGCGGGTCTTGT
>JAATES010000007.1 GCA_015655615.1 Actinomycetales bacterium | reverse complement strand
GTAGGCGCCCTTGACGTTGAGCGACTCCCTCGATCCTTCGCGCAACAACAGGATCGAGACCACGTTGACGACCAGACCGATGGCACCGACGACCAGCATGGCACCGGTATGCACCTCGGGATTGGAACCGATCCTGCCGACCGCCTCGAACACGACATAGGCAGCGACGCCCAGCATGATCAGCACGGTCAGGCCAGAGGCGAACACCTCGGCTCGGTAGGAACCGTAGGTGCGCCGGCCGGTGGTGTCGGGCCGGGTGGCGATGCGGGTCGCCACCAGCGCTGCACCGAGCGCGACCGCATCGGCTGACATGTGCCCGGCATCGGAGATCAGCGCCAGCGAGTCTGAAAGCAGACCGAAGATCAGCTCGACGACCAAGAATCCGGTGACCAGACCGAAAGTGGCGGCAAGTCGCCAGCGGTAGCGCCCGCCGGCGTGTCCAGCTGCGCCACTCGGAACGTGTCCGTGCCCGTGTCCCGCACCCATCCTCAGCGCTCCTCGGTGAGTGCGCCGCTGCTCGGCCCAGTCTCGGCCGGGGCCGCATCGCAGGCATGCGCGTCGGTGATCAACACGACCTCGCACAGATCGTCCAGCGCGTGCGCGACTCGTCGGTCGGCGAGCTCATAGCGGCTGCGCCGTCCCTCGGGCACCGAGACCACCAGGCCACACGCGCGCAGGCATGACAGATGGTTCGACATCGACTGGCGCGTCACGCCGAGGTTCGCGGCCAGATCGGCGGGATAGGCCGGCGCCTGGCGTAGATCCATCAGGATCCTCGTCCGCGTCGGATCGGACAGCGCATGCCCGAACCGTGCGAGTGCCTCTAGCGGGACCACCTTCGTAGTCATCACGGACCCGACGATACAGCAGAATCTGAATCCACCGACAGGTGTACCGTCCGATTCCTGCCACGGTCATGCCAGCTATTGGGCTGGTGGTTGATGTGAGTTGTCGACGGAACGCCAGAGCGGTGGCACAGCGATGCGGGGTTCGTCGCGATGATGCCGAATGCTCGGCACCCGCCGATTGGGATGAAACGTCGCATGTAGTTCTTCGCCCGTGGCAGGGCTGTCGATCGCGAGGTCGACGAGGACGACCTCCGGTCCGGAGATCTGCCAACGCCGGAACTCATCCCAGGTGCGCTTCAACTCCGTCGGCCAACCACGCTGGGTGGTGGCGGCGATCAGGTCCGGGTGCATCGGGTCGACCGGGACGTCGACCTCGTAGCGCCATCGGGTCCCCGGCCTTGGTGGCATAGGAACTGATCGAGCCCGAGCCCTTCTCGCGTCGGCCACCGGCTGACGGTGGGCGCCGACGACCGCCGGTCATGCCGATTCCCCCTCGGGCACACCGAAGGCAGCCATGAACGGGCGGCGAGGGGATGAGGACCCGTCGCCCGGGCCGAATGGCGGGGATCGTGCCGTCGCTGATGGCCTGGTCCACGGTGCGTGGATCGATCGCGAGCAGGGCGGCGACCTCGGCTCGGTTGAGGACCTCACGGTCGGCAGTCCTCGAGGCCGCCCAGGTGGTGATCGGGGCCGCGATCGTGTGATTGCTCATGCAGAGCAGGTGCGCGGACGGTGCCTGCGGGGGTGGCTCGATGCCACCCGATGCCTGACGTTCACCCCGATGAGCGTCAATGCGGGAGTCCCTGCACGTATGGTGGATAGACGCATGGATAGGCGCATGAAGCTTTTGGGAGGGCATTCTGAACACCACGATTTCTGACGAACCCGCAGGTCAGCCGGGGGAAGCAATTCAGAAGCTGCCCGCGGCCGTGCTGTGGGACATGGACGGCACACTGTGCGACACCGAGCCCTACTGGATCCAAACCGAGCACGACCTCGCCGCAGAGTTCGGCACGGAGTGGACCACCCAGGACGCGCTGTCCCTGGTCGGCAATGACCTGCTCAGCTCGGGGGAGTACATCCGGAAGCGCTGGGGGCTGAGTCTCACCCCCCGCGAAGTCGTCGATCTGCTCCATTCACGCGTCGTCGACATGGTGCTGCGCGAGGAGATCCCGTGGCGTCCGGGCGCCCTCGACCTACTCGAAGCCCTCAACCACGCCGGGGTGCCGTGCGCACTGGTGACGATGTCCTGGGAGGTCTTTGCGCTGCCGATCATCGACCGGCTGCCGCGCGGACACTTCGATGTGGTCATCACTGGTGATCGGGTGACCCGCGGCAAGCCGTTCCCCGACCCCTACCTGGCTGGCGCGAAGGCCCTCGGCGTCGATCCCCTCGGCTGCATCGCGATCGAAGACTCCAACACCGGAGCGAGCTCCGCGGAGGCCGCCGGTTGCACCGTGGTGACCGTAGAGAACCACGTCACCATCGCGGCAGGCGTACGCCGGGTGCCCCGGTCGAGTCTGCTCGGTCTGACTCCCAGGGACCTCGGCGCATTGATTCACTGACTTCTCGGTTAGACTCTCGGTGTTCCGGGTTTCT
>JAATES010000284.1 GCA_015655615.1 Actinomycetales bacterium | reverse complement strand
TGTTCGACTCCCGCACCCGGGCCGTGCCGCAACCGGACGGCGGATACGCCTACACCGGGACCAAGATCTTCACGACGCTCTCTCCGGTGTGGACGCGACTGGCGACCTTCGGCCGTGACAACTCGGACCCGGACGCCCCGCTGCTCGTCCATGCCGTGGTGCGCCGTGACGACCCCGGCGTCACCGTCCGCGATGACTGGGACGTCATCGGCATGCGCGCCACGCAATCGTGCACGACCGTGCTCGACGGCGCACACGCGGCTTCGGGCACGGTCTACCGGCGTCTGCCGGTCGGCCCCAGCGGTGACGTCTTCATCTTCTCGCTCTTCGGCGTCTTCGAGACGTTGCTCGCCGCCGTCTACACGGGGATCGGTGCCCGCGCCGTCGAGCTAGGTGTCGAGGCGGCCCATCGGCGGACCTCGATGAAGAATGATGGGCGGCCCTATGCCGACGATCCCGACATCCGGTGGCGACTGGCCAGTGCGGCCATCGCGCAGGACGGCCTCTACCCGCAGGTGTACGGGCTGGCCCGTGACTTCGACGAGCAGGTGGATCACGGCCGGTTCTGGTTCGCCAAGCTGGTCGGCCTCAAGGTGCGGGCCACCGAGACGGCTCGCACCGTGGTCGACGACGCCATCCGGGTCGCCGGGGGAGGCGCCTACTCCGCCGGCAACGAGCTGGGACGGCTGTACCGGGATGTGCTCGCGGGCCTGTTCCATCCCTCCGACGACGAGTCCGCCCATGCGACGGTCGCCAGCGCCTGGCTGGGTGCGGTGGGTCAACGCGCCTGAGACCAAGGTGGTGAGGGTGCCTACGGGCCCGGAGCGAATGCCTGCTGCAGGGCGGGCGGTATCAGTCGATGCGGCAGCGCCTGCCGGCCGTCCAGCAGATTCCGCGCGACCGTCACGACGAGCTCCCGCAGCCGTGCGGGCGGCTCGACGGAGACCGGCACTCCGTCGGAGACCGCCTGCACGGTGTCCTCGAGAATCGTGCGGACCGTCTGCGCTGCGAGACCCTGGGGGAGACCCCACGACTCGGCTTCAGCGACCAGATCGCTGAGCGTCACCTCGGGCAGATAGCTCCTTCCATTCACCCGGAGGGCAAGGTTCAGATTGGCGCCATAATGCAGTATCGGGGCCGTGAGGTCGTAGATCGGAGCCAGTTCCACTGATCCGTGGTCATCGTGCAGCAGGGAGTGATTCTTGGCATGGGCGTCCGTGTTGCCGATCGCCACTGTGAACGCCATCATCTGGGCCAGGCGGACTCGATCGCGAGATCGTCCGGCGAAAAGCGTCCGCCCGGAATCCAGCAGACCGGCAATCGCTCGATACGTGGCGCGAGCATCCACTGACTCATACTTGCTGTCGGTCGCCCATGGCAGTCCGAGAGCCTGAGCAGCGTCCTCCTGGTGCGTGCGGCGGACGTCGATGCGGCCCTCGGACGATGTGAGGAGCGTCCGGTCATACCGCTCGACGCAGACGACGGCCGTCGATCCGACACGCTCGAATGTTGCCACTCGATCCGTGAGTCCGAGCCGTCGTGCCAGGTCGAGGAGATAGACCTCCTCACGTGCCAGCGATTCCTGCTCGCCATCGACGGGTTTGAGGATGTGCGTGGAAGGGTGCCCGCCGGTGGCCGCATGCCAGCCGGCAGGGCTGCGTCCCAGGGCGACCTTGGGCCGGAGCCCCGCGACCGAACTGCCACCGCCCCCTAGGTAGCGTGACGGATCGGCCAGCTCGTCCGCGAATTCTTGAGCTGTGAGCACCGGGCCGAGCGCCGTGATCTCCGGACCGGGGAGGACGAGCCCGCCGGCAACATCGGCACCGGCGAATCGAAGGAGACCCACCAGGTCGCCGGATGCGCAGCCTGCGGCTCTGGCGAGGTCGGTCAGACGCCCGCCTTCAGGCAGCAACCCGCCAAAGAACGCAGCGGTCGCCTCGGGCTGCGCAGCACCAGGTTCGAGTGGCAGCGACACCGACAGGACACGTGATCCATAGCCCCAGCGCTCAAGAGCCGCGACCGATGCAGCGAACCGCGGAATCCGCCCGGCACGGAGCGATCCGACCCGCGTTCCGTGCAGGTACACCGAAAGGGCCGCGGGCGCATCGGGCCGGCTCACCGCCGGGTACCGACTTCTTGCGCGTGTGCCTGGGATGGATGGTCCGTTGCTGACAGGTCGGGTCCGTGCCACGTCAGAGTGATGCCGAGTCTGCTGAGGACGTCGAACAGCTTGCTATTGGCGACCTTCGGATGCCCGGACTCGAGTT
>JAATES010000294.1 GCA_015655615.1 Actinomycetales bacterium | reverse complement strand
TGCCGTCGCGACGTCGACGTCGCGCACCTCGAGCCTGATGCCGGGGGCATTGGCGAGGCGCGCCAGCACACCCGCCAGCAGCAATTGCCCTGCGGTGGGGAACACGGTCAACGTCACCGTGCCGGACAGTTCTCCGCGGTACTCCTGCCACTGGCGCTCCGTGCTCGCCATGGCCACCGCTATCTGCTCCGAGGCACGCACCAGCACCCGGCCCGCCTCGGTGATCTCGACGCCACGGCCCCTGCGGCGCACCAGCAGCGCCCCGGCCTCCTGCTGGAGGACTTTGAGCTGCTGTGTCACGGCGGTCGGTGTGAGCTGTCGCGCCCGGGCCACGGCGGTCACGCTGCCCTGGGCCGCGAGGTCCCGGAGGAGCGAGAGCCGGCGTGGGTCCATGAAGAAATGGTAGACCTATGATCGAAGTATTTTTAGTTGTCCTTCATGATCACACCATGATGGAGTGGCGTGGTGACGCGCCGTGACACTCTGCTGGCCCTCCTCGTTGCCGTGTGCTGGGGACTGAACTTCCTCGCCATCCACGCCTCGCTGGGGCACTACCCGCCGATGTTCCTCGTGGCACTCCGGTTCGCGATCCTGGCCCTACCGGCCATCCTGTTCGTCCCGCGCCCTCAGGTGAAGCTCCGCTGGCTGCTGCTCTACGGTCTCGGCTTCGGAATCCTCCAGTTCGTGTTCCTCTACTGGGGCATGTCCGCCGGCGCGCCGACCGGGCTCTCTTCCTTGCTGTTACAGGCGTCTGCTCCACTCACGGTCCTCGCCGGAGCCGTCTTCCTCAAAGAGAGGATCTCACCCGTTCAGGCCGTCGGAGTCGCGGTCGCCGTCGCCGGGCTCGGGATCATCGCCATCCACCGCGGGCACAGCGCTGCCCTGGGCCCCGTCCTGCTGGTCCTGCTCGGTGCGGCGGGCTGGGCCCTGGGAAACATCGCATCCCGCGCCGCCCAGGCGGACGACCCGTTCCGCTTCATGATGTGGATGACCGTCGTTCCGCCATTGCCGATGCTGGCGCTCTCAGTGTGGGTGGAAGGGCCCCAGCGCATCGGGAACGCGCTGCGCACGGCAGGCACCTCGGCGGCGATGCCCGCCAATCTGGGTCTGCTCTACACCGTCCTGATAGCCACCATCGTCGGCTCCGGCATCTGGACGGACCTGTTGCGCCGTCATGCCTCCGGCTCGGTCGCCCCGTTCTCGATGCTGGTGCCGGTGGTCGGGTTCGCCACCGCCTGGCTGGCCCTTGGCGAGGTGCCCTCGCTCACCGAGCTCGCCGGAGGCGTGCTGGTGGTGGCCGGTGTGCTGGCCGCGCCCCTGTCAGCGGCGGTCAGCCGACGGTCCACTTCCATGTCGAAGGCATGAGCTCGACCCAGGTGTTGCCGGGGGCCAGCTTGACGGCCTGACCGTCCACCGTCAGCGAGATCGGGCTGCTCTGCTTCTTCTTCTCCCAGGTCGCCTCGACCGCCTTGCCGCCGCTCGCGATGAGCGCCTTTCCCTTGCCGATGATCTCCGTCTCGGGCACGGGGTTGCCCGCAGGGTCCTTGTACTTCGTGTTGACCACGTCGACGGTGAGCACCACCACGTTGGTGGCGGCGAGCCGCACTCCGTCGGCGGACTTCGACGGGGTCGACCCCTCCGAGCGCAAGTAGGTCGACGACTTCTCGTTCCACGTCCAACGGGGAGTGTTGGACTGTGACATCGCCACCGACACCTTGCTCGCCGTCTTGCCCGTCGTCGACGCGGTCGAACCGGCGCCATCCGTGGAATAGGAGAACTGCTGCTCCGGCGCGGCCTTGTGCTTCTTGGTGGCCTGCGACCAGAAGGTCTTCGGTGTCCCATACACGTTGTGCGGCGCCGATCGAGCTGAGGAGCGGTAGAACCCCGCTCCCCCGGCATCCATGCTGATCACCTGCAGGCCCGCCTTCGGTGCCAGCCCGAGGAAGGCACTCTGCCCCCCCGAATACACCAGCAGCCCGCCCAGGGGCGCGACCACATTGGCGTCCATCGGGCGGACCGAACGGATCGGCCCGATCTCGGAGGGCACCTGGGAGTGGAAGATGGCGATGAACCGGGTGATGCCACCCTCGACGACCTCCTCGAAGACCATGTCGGTCTTCTCCAGGCCTGTCTGCGGGCGAGACTCCGGAGAGTTCTCGATCTTCACCGCCAGCGAGGGCCGCTCCGTCACGTCGTCGCTCGCCACACCGGTCAGCGGCCAGCCCGAAAAGGCCACCGGCGCAGGTGCCGCAGAGCGCACATCCGTCACCCCGGGCAACACCGTCGAGGTCGACGCCGAGGTCGCCTCCTTGCCGCAGCCCGCCACCACGACCGCCGTGACAAGACCGCCCGCCACCGCGGCCGTCCACCGCGGCAGCTGCATAGTGCCCCTGTGCCTGGCACGACCCTGCGGCACTGTCGTGTGCGTGTGTTCCACCGTCATCTCCCTCGTACCGGCCATGCACCCCGAGATCCGTCTCACCCGGCGTCGACCACTGCCAGAGTAGAGGCAGATCTAGGGTTGAGGTGTGACCCTCGATTCCCGACACGCCCTCAGCTCTGCCACGAACGACGCTCTCGAGCGGATCGGTTCGGTGCTCGACGGGGTCGAGCCCTGGCTCGTGGCAAGCACCTCCGGGTCCACCGGGCAGTCCCGGCGCGTGGCCCTGCCCGCCACTGCACTGCGCGCAAGCAGCCTCGCCACCCACAGCCGTCTAGGCGGTCCCGGGCAGTGGCTGCTCGCGCTGCCCGTGGACCACATCGCCGGACTGCAGGTGCTCACCCGTTCGCTGGTGGCCGGGATCCCCGTCCGAGAGGTGCCACTGGACGAGGGCTTCCGACCCGGGTCGTTCGTAGCGGCAGCACGGACGCTGACCGCCTCCCGCACCTATGTCTCCCTGGTCCCCACCCAGTTGCGGCGACTGCTTGCGCACCAGGAGGGGACCGATGCCCTGCGGACGTTCCATGCCGTCCTGCTCGGGGGCGCCCGGACACCAGAGGCCCTGCTCGCCTCCGCGGCGGCCGAGGGCATCCGCGTCGTGACCACCTACGGGATGACGGAGACCTCCGGCGGCTGCGTGTACGACGGGGTCGCCCTGGACGGGGTGGAGGTCCGTGTGGGCGACGACGGCAGGATCGCCATCCGTGGTCCGGTCGTCGCTGCGGGGTACCTGGATCAAGCCGGCCGCCTGGATCACCGGCTCACCAGCCGGTTCCGGACCCCGGACGGCTGGTGGCTGACCAATGATGCGGGCAGATGGCTACCCGGTGCGAAGCCGCCGGGAAGCGGGGAGACGGCCGTCCCCTCCCCGTCTCCTCCCCGCATCGAGGTGCTGGGACGTCTGGACGACATGATCATCTCCGGCGGGGTGAACGTCGCCCCGGCAGCGGTGGAGCCCTTGGTCCAGTCGTGGCTGGCGTCCTGGTATCCGGCGCATGCCGCACCAGCCGAGGTCTGCGTCGTCGGGCTTCCCGATGCCGAATGGGGTCAACGCGTCGTCGCGGTTATCGCCGCTGCGGGCGCTGCGCCCACGGACTCCGACCATGACGCATTGCGACGCCAGATACGCGAGGCACTCGGCCCGGCCGCCGTGCCCGCCGCCGTCGTGCTGCTCGACGACCTCCCCCGGGTGGGCCTCGGCAAGGTCGATCGGCGTGCCGTCCAGCGTGCCGCCCAGCAGCAGTTGAACGGTCAAGCAGCTTCAGGTCCAGTGGCGTAACCTCGACCAGAGCACCCGGCGCCCAGCGCGCCGCTGATCCGCCCGAGAGGTGAATGAATGGCCACCACAGCCCAGTGGATCGCTGGCGCCCGCCCCCGCACTCTGCCAGCAGCCGCAGCGCCCGTGATCGTGGGGACGGCGGCCGCCGTGAACATCGGCTCCGCCAGTGCGCTTCGGGCGCTGCTGGCACTCGCCGTGGCCCTGTCACTGCAGGTCGGGGTCAATTACGCCAATGACTACTCCGATGGGGTGCGAGGCACCGACCTCGACCGGGTGGGGCCACTCCGCCTGACGGGCTCAGGGCTCGCCCGCTCGACCGCGGTGCGCCATGCGGCGTTCCTGTCATTCGCCGTGGGCGGGGTGCTGGGATTGGTCCTTGCCCTGGTCAGCGGGCACTGGTGGCTGGTCCTCGTGGGAGCCGCAGCGATCGCTGCAGCGTGGTACTACACCGGCGGGCGGAACCCCTATGGCTACCGTGGCCTCGGCGAGGTCGGGGTCTTCACCTTCTTCGGGCTGGTCGCCGTCCTCGGCACCGTGTTCACGCAGGCCGGCCGGATCACCTGGCCTGCCGTGCTCGGTGCGGTGTCCATCGGGTTGCTCGCCTGCGCCCTGCTGATGATCAACAACATCCGTGACGTGCCCACCGATCTCGAGGCCGGAAAGCGGACGCTCGCCGTGCGCTGGGGCGAGGCCCGGGCCCGGCAGGCCTATCTGGTGATGATCTGGCTCCCGCTACTGCTGGCAGCCGCCTGCGCTCCCTGGACCCGCGGCTGGTCGCTGCTGGTCCTGCTGCTGCTGGCTCCCGCGGTGATGCTCTCCATTCCGGTGCGCCTGGGACTGCGCGGCCGGGCGCTCGTGCCCGTTCTCGGCGGGACCGGGCTCTACGAGCTCGGGTACGCGCTACTGCTGGGGTTGGGCCTCATCCTCGGACGGTGAGTCGGCGGTCAGCGTGCCAGTGGCCCGCGCTGCATCGATCTGCGCATCCTCGGAGGCGAAATCCTCTTCCTGCGTGTCACTGAAACGGTGCCCGCCCTCACGCCGGGCACGGCGGGCCGCCAGGTACTCGGCGGCCTTCACCCTGGGGCCCCGCAACGCCGCGTAGGAGACCCCTAGTGCGAGCAGGAGTGAGGCGCCCACCATCAGCCAGCCCCGCATGCCCAACTGGAACAACACCACAGCACAGATGACGAGGACTGCCAGGCGCAGCACCGAGTAGATGAGAAAGGGCACGGAACCCAGCCTAGTGCCGCGACCGGAGGGCGGTACGCGCAGCCACCTGGCCCAGCGCGCGGCGCTGAGACCATCCATCCGGTCTGCACCCTGTCCTGTCACAGGCCGCTGAAGTTCCCGATCCCATCACTGGTCACCAAGCCGGAGCCGAGCCGGATCACCGGACTTCCGTTCGAATAGCGCCAGATCTCGCGGGCATCGCGCGGGTTCGCCGCCACCATGGTCCTGCCGAAGTCTCCGGCAAGCAACAGCCGGGTGCCGTCATTCCCGACGATGCCACCCTGGTAGGTCCACAGCTCGGCACCGGTCGCGGGGTCGATCCCCATCGTCTGCAAGACGGTGGAGTCTGTCGAGTTCTGCATCTGACCGCTCGCGGCGATCACCCCGCCCACGGCCGTGATCGTGTCGATGTAGCTGTCGGTCACCAGAGTGCTCCAGACTGGCTGATCGTAAGCTCCCTGACGGTACGCCGTCAGTCGGCCGTCCACCGAGGTCAGAACCAGGTCGCCATAGACCTGCATGACGCCTGAGACCTGCATGTCGAACTGCGCTGCCTGCGTGCCGTCAAGCCTCGACGCCACCATCCTGGCTCGTGACGACACCCTGATCGTCCCGTCAGCCGGATCCATGTCTTCCGAGGTGTATGTGACAGAGGAATCAGAGTGGGCGACCTCGTCCGGGACTATCGAAAGCCAATCGTCGACGAGCCGGGCCGAGGGGAACCGGGGAAGTGTCCCGACAAGCTCTCCTGAGCCCGCCTCGAAGACGAGGGCGCCGGTCTTGCTCGGATCGCCGCACAGGCCTTCCTCACCGGTATCGATGCAGGCAGTGGGTGCAGCGAATCCCACGACCACGTGCTCCGCATCGCCTGGAACGTCAGCGGCCTCGAGGAGTGAGGCACCGTTGAGGGCGGCAGGATCAGCGTCCATCGCCGCAAGCTGGACCGCGTCCAGCGCGAACTCCGTCGACCACACCGGCTTGCCACCGCGAACCGCGCCGAAGGTCGCGGTCTTCTGGCCCCTCGGATGTTCCACGGTGATCGTGAGGTCGCGAACCGCTCCGATCGCATGCGGGGCGGGATCGACCGCCGCTCCCGTTGCGGCGTCGAAGGTGAGGCTCTGGAGCTCGTCGTCAGCGTCGAAGCCTCCGTCACAGGTGACCACCCCGTAGGTGACGAGGCATGTCCAACTGGAGTAGAAGTCCTCGTCGCCGCCGGGGGCAGGTGGCACCGGCAATGCGGCCGACCACAGCGTCTTGCCGGTCGTCAGGGAGAAGGTGACCACAGCGGCCGCCTCCATACCGGCCGAGCTCGTCTTCTCGACCACGACTGCTGCGTAGTCGCCCGTCGAGCTCCCCGGCGAACCGACCAAGGATCCGCCTCCCAGCAAGGGTTCGGCCTGCTGGGCCTCAGCCAGGATCTGCTCCTTGCCGAGGGTCCACCGCTCGGTGGGCGCCGCCGCATATGTGCGGAGCCGGAAGTCATCCGGCAGCACAGACACCGACGCGGGCTCGCGGCCCAGGTAGCTGGTCGCGGCGCCTGCGCCGCCGGCCAGCACCAGCACTGCGGCGCCCGCGATCCAGACCATTCTGCGGCGGCTGCGCCGCCGCCCGGTCTTCGCTTCCTGCGGGGGACGGCGCCCGTCGGCGGTGCTGCCCGGATACGGAGAACCCTTGATCGGGCCGAGTCGATCGGCCTCCGCCGGCATCGGTGCAGGCTCGGCCGCTCTCGCATGACGCCCGCTGGAACGCGATGGCTCCGCACCCGTGAGAGCCATCCCCGGCTCGGGCCGCCAGGCAAGCACCGCATTCACCTCGGCGTCGCCCAGGGCCGCCAGGCGGCCTGCCACCTCTCGGTCGAGGTGGGGATGCGCCGCGATCTGGGGCGCAAGGACCGGGTACTCGGCCAGGACTTGTGCGAGTGTCTCCGCGCTGCTCGTCGGATCTGCCAACTGCCGTCTGGATTCCTCGAGTGACATCAAGTCCCCCTGTGCCTCATGCGCCCGGCACACCATCTCGCCGCGCGGCAATCTGTGTCAAGAAGTACCCGGTGCCGTCATCGACATCGAGGGTCGCCGACCACCCGGCCATCGTACTGGACTCAGCACGCCGAGGCTGCGCGGCCGCTCCGGGTCACTGGCGTTCTCACCTGTGCTCCGCCACGCTCTAGGCTAGGTGCATGAGGGCACTGGTGTTCTTGGCTGTGATCGCACTCACCATCTATACCGCGGTCGAGTGTTCGCAGAGTCCTGCCTATCGTCGAGCCGGCGGGCCGCGCTGGCTGTGGATGATCCTGATCATCGTCGTGCCCATCGTCGGGCCGTTGCTGTGGATCGCCGTGAGCCGATCGGTGCGACGTCCCGTGGCCGCCGCACCCGATGACGACCCCGACTTCCTGCGGTACCTGGCCGACCAGATGCGCCATCAGTCCGAGACCGACTCCGGAGCCGACGACGACAAGGGCGGCAAGGGATCCGGCACCGCAGGCGCCTGACGCGCCGGCACCATGGCGGCTGCGATGGCCGTCGTGATGGGGATGGCGAGCACCAGCCCGATCGAGCTGACCAGGGTCCGCACGACCTCTTCGGCGATGGAGCCCGAGGTGAGGCTGATCCCCAGGGACTGCTCCTGGAGCAGCAGCAGCATGAACAAGGGCAGCGACGCCCCCAGGTAGGCGAAGACGATCGTGTACACCGTCGAGGCGATGTGATCCTTGCCGATGCGCATCGCACCCCGGAACAGTTCCGTACGGCGAGCGTCCGGTGCGAGTGAGCGTAGCTCCCATACCGAGGAGGCCTGGGTCACGGTGACGTCGTTGAGCACACCGAGACCGGCCAACACGATGCCGCACATGGCGATGCCTCGCAGGTCGATTCCGGGCATGTAGCTGGGCAGGGACAGGGCCTCTTCCGAGGTCAGACCCGTGAGCTGCGACTCCTGGGCCGCCCACCATCCCACGCCCGTGGTCAGGATCAGCCCGGCCACCGTGCCCAGCAGTGCGGTCGAGGTTCGGATCGACACGCCATGTGCCACATACAAGGACACCAGCATGATCGCGGTGGAGCTCACCAGCGCGACCAGCAGGGGGGACTGGCCGGTGAGCAGCGCCGGCAGGGTGAAGGCGCCCAGCACCAGGATCGACAGCCCCAGCCCCACGAACGCGGCCAGGCCCCGCCACCTCGCGACCACCAGGACCAGCAATCCGTAGACGACCGCCAGGATCCCGATGGGCAGGGTGCGGTCGTAGTCGACAAAGATGTACGGGCTCTGGCTGGCACCCGCATCGGCAGTCGGATCGGCCTCGGTCACGGTGCCGTCGGTCGTGGCGGCGACCGCGTACGGCATGTAGACGACACGCAGCTTCGACCCGGCCTGCATGCCCGCCTGAAGCTGCTCGGAGGCCACATTGATGGTGATCGCGTCCCCGACCGCGGGGGCCGGGTAGCCCTGCGACGCCAGTTTCGCAACGGCGTCGTCGCCGATGGACGTGATCGTCGCGGGAACGGTGCTGGTCTCGAGGTCCGGCCCGCCCGTCACCGTGGCGACCACCCACACCGCGTTCGGGTCCAGGATCGGCTGCTTGTCCGGCAGCGCCGACGCGGCCGGCCACAGCATGACCAGGCCGATCACGGTCAGTGCGATCACCGGGACGATCATGGAGAGGACCACAAGGATGCTGCGCCGATGAGCCGCATCCTGATCACGCCAGCGACCGGCTGGCAGAAGCCGGCGGGCGCCTCGCCGGGGGCCGGATCCTGCGGACTCCCCCGCTCGTCCGTCGTCGGCGTGAGTGCCGATCGGCCGCGGGGTGCTGATACGACGGATCAGTCCCGGACGGCTCTCCTCTTCCGGGTGGAACGCCGGCTCGTATCGCGGACCGGCCTGCGCCCAGTCGTCGAGCTCGCCATCGGCCGGATCGCCGTCAGCGGGCTTGCCACCGCCCCATGCCCTGTCGTCTGCCACGGCTCCGCCTCCCTGTCGGCATCATGCGATCCGCATCGTCGTCTGCGCATCGTCGTCTGCGCATCGTCGTCTGCGCATCGTCGTCTGCGCATCGTCGTCTGCGCATCGTCGTCTGCGCATCGTCGCAGCACAGCCTAG
>JAATES010000241.1 GCA_015655615.1 Actinomycetales bacterium | reverse complement strand
CGCGGTGAGCCGGATGGTGCGCTTGCCCTTTTTGATCTTGGTCTTCGCTTTGAGCTTGGTCGGCTTCTTGGTGTCGATCCTGACCGTGCGGCTGTCCACGGGTGAGGCCGCGCCGGATTGGACAATGCGGGCCTGGAGCACGACGGCCTTGCCGTTGGTCGACACCTTGGTCGGTCCCGTGTACGTGCGCCACGCCTTCGTCCCGACCTTGAGCTGGACGAACGCCTGCTTGCCGGCCAGTGCGGTTCCCTTGGCCGCCACGGTCACGGCCTTTTTGTACCAGCCTTTCTTTCCGGTCGCCCGGGTCGGGGTAACGGAGATCGTGGCGGTGAGGGTGGTGCCGATCGTCACGGTTCCCGGCGGGTTGGACCCCTGTCCGGGGTTGGACGGATCCGTGCCATTACCCGGGTTGGTGGGATCGGTTCCGCCGCCGCCCGGGTTGGTGGGATCGGTTCCGCCGCCGCCCGGGTTGCTGGTGTCCCCCGGGGTTCCGGGGCCGCCGATGTCCGGATCGGTGCCAGGGTCCGGATCGGTCAGGTCACCCGGGTTGCCGGCTGCCTGCACGGTGCCCGACCAGGTCTTGGCCGCGGAGGTGTTGCCGGCCTCGTCCGTCGCGCGGAACGACAGGGTGTGCGTCCCATTCGGCGGGTTCACGATCCCGGTCCCGGCCGAGTTCACGGTGACGCGCTTCCAATCGCGGTCGTCCACCCGGTACTCGAGGGTGATCAGTGCGGGTGCCGTGACAGTGTCCGTGGCGCTGGCCGTGATGTCGACCTTGGTGGTGTACGTCGTGCCTGAGTTCGGCGCGGATGGGCTGGCCGTGATCGTGAGCACCGGTGCGGTGTTGTCCGTGCTGGTCGTGGAGGTGTAGCTGCGCACGTAGGTCGTGGCGTAGTTCTCCTTGAACTCCTGACCGACTCCGGCGTCGCCGCCGGTGTAGGGGGAGACGACCTCTTTGCCGTAGTCGTTGACCACGTGCCGGATGCCGCCCTGGCCGTTGAGGAACCGGGTGACGAGGTGGGTCAGGACGACTCCCGGCTTCTTGGGAACACTGAAGCCGTTCGCTGCGAAGGTGGTCGTCGCGGTGTCCTTACGGAAGTACGAGTACACCCCGCCGCCATACAGCTGGTGCGTGGTGACGGCTGGATTGACCCAGTACGAGCTGTACCCATCACGGTTGCCGTCCTGGAAGTCGGCCTGGTTGGCCGGCTCGTAGGGGATCTCACTCTGGTAGAAGACGGTGGTGCCGTTCTCACCGTTCCAGACGGTCTGGTTCTCCTGGTAATGCTCGACGAACAGGCCGGTCGCGGTGACGTTGTCTCCGTTGACCCGAACGCCGACCTTGGCCGGATTGTCGTTCCAGTCGTACCCGGTGTTGACGTCCGAGTCGACGCCGTGGTCGGCTCGCCAGGACCAGATGTTGTCGAGGATCGTGTAGTTCGTGTTGACCTCCAGGGCGGTGTCGACCGAGCCGTGCCAGGCTCCACCGATGCGGAAGTACACGTCGGAGAGTGTGGTGGGGTTGTCCGCCACTCCGGCGGTGCCTCCTACCGAGCCGACCTTGACCAGGACTGCGGAGGTGACGGCGCCGGCGTCCACGGCCACTCCCGAGAGCTTGACGCCTGCGACATCGCCGATCTTGATCGCGGCGTTGCCGGCGTCGGGAACGAGCGTCGCGATGCCCAGGCCCAGGACGACCGTGTTGGCCTTCGTCACGACGATCGGCTTGCTGTAGTGGTAGATGCCCGGCGTCAGCAGCAGGTGCTTGCCTGCCGCCAGTGCGGCGTTGATGTCCGTGATGCTGCTGGTCGGCTTGGCGATGAAGAAGTCGGTGATCGAGATGCTGGTGCCGGTCCCTGCCGCCCCGCTCCAGGTGACGCCTGTTGAATTGGTCCGCGCCTTCGGCACGAACACCGCGTAGCCGCTCGACGCGCTGTAGGTGAGGAAGGGCGCCTCCCGGCTCGCCTTGGTCGTGGGCAAGGTGGTGTCCTTGTTGCCGTTGAAGATGGTCAGCGGCGTCTGAGTGGCGCTGTCCGGGAAGTCGTCGGCGGGGGCACCGGTCACGCCCGAGAACACCTCGTTCCAGACGCTGTCCTTGCCTGTGGCGGGAACGCCGATGGAGGAGTCGCGGGTGTAGTACTGCTGCTGGGAGCCGAACTGGACTCCGCCGTCGATCTTGGTGTCGGCCGTGAAGCCACCTGATGCCTGGGCGCCGAACAGGCCCATGTACGTCAGACTGCCCTTGACGTGGACGCGGCGCAGGGGTGCCGCCTGGGACACCGCCCAGCGCAACTGGCCTGCGTTGGTGATCCCCTCGGGATGTGCCCTGGCCGCATCGGCGCCGTAGGGCCGCTGGATGGGGTTGATGGCGAGGTTGCTCATGCTCCGCCAGAAGTTGTTGAGCGAGCCGGGCGCCTGTCCGTTCCACGGCTCGGCCGCGTTGTTCTGCTCGGGCTCGACGTGCAGTGCCCCGTTGATCGTCACATCGTCGGGTGACGTTCCCAGTCCCGCGATGGTGGTGTAGTACCCGACCTCGGAGTTCACGATCTGTGTGGGGTCGTCTCCGGCACCCGTGTAGCCGGCGCTGCCGTAGGTGCCGGGCTTGAAGAAGAACGCCTTGCGCGCCAGGCTCCAGTGCGTGCCGGCATCGGCAGCGGCACGCAACGTGGTGTTGATGCTCGAGACGGAGTCGGAGGAGGAGAACACCGTGACGTTCGCGCCGAAGTCGGGGTTGAAGGCGTCGGCCATGGCTGGCGGCGCGATGGCCAGGGAGAGCCCGGACGCGGCAAGAGCCACAACCGTGGCGCCGCTGACGACGGCGCGACGGGTTCGTCGGTGCGGTGAGCGTGCGAGGTGCGGAGTGGAAGAGGTCACTGCGTTGTTCTCCTTTGAAGAGGCGGGGGCACCGTCGTCCCGGCGACGGTGCCAGAGCAGGCTCGTGGTGCAGAGTGCTGCGGGGTGGTCCGTGGTCACCGGCGGGCTTTGATCTTGGTGGTCTTGGCCTTGGAGATGTTGCCGGCCTTGTCAACGGCGCGGAACTTGATTTTGGTGGCCTTGGTGGTGATCTTGACTCCCTTGGTCTTCTTGTAGGTCTTCCACTTGCCTTTGCCCT